>NZ_JAFCXL010000023.1:0-76159 GCF_049898325.1 Massilia sp. DWR3-1-1
CGGCGCCACGCGCAATTGGAAACTGAAGGACGAGGTGTGGCTCAATCCAGAAAGGGCTGCGCCTGAATTATTGAAGCTGGCCGCATGAACTGACGCGACATCTTTGTTGACAACTACCGGTAAAAGCCCTCTAAGTTAACGTCCCGCCGTACCGCGCTTAAAATCCTCGTTGTACTCGTCGAGAACCTTGCGCGTAAACTTTCCGATGCTGGCATATTCGCTGTCGGTCAAATTTGCCAGTGACACCCGCGCCGACGTATCGATCACCTCGAATCCCTTGCCCGGCAATAGCACGACACCAGTTTCCTCAGCAAGCCGGAACAAAAAACTCGTTCCCAGATCGCTGTTGATGAACCACTGCTGGAATTCTGGTCCATATAACTGGCCCCCGATTTCCTGTAGATCGATCAAAGTATAGTAGTCGACATCATTTGCCTGATGTACGACCTTGACGCCCATATTGCTGTAGAGCGTGGCATATCGTTGGCGGACTAACTGTTTCGCCGCTTCCTTGTAATGATGTTGGCGGTCCATCAGGCCATGCAGCGCAAATAATGCCATCTGCAGCTGCTGCGGTACCGACAAGCCTGCCGTATGGTTGAGGGCAACGGCACGGCTGTCCGCGACCAGGCGGTCGATGAAGCGCACAGCGCGCGGCGCTGTTGTGAGCGAGGCATAGCGGGTGTCGAGGAGAAGTTTCTGATTTTCTGGTAACCCCGCGAGGGCCGCATCGAATACATTATCGTCATGCAAGGCAATTGCACCGAGGCGCCATCCGGTTGCGCCAAAAAATTTTGAAAAAGAATAGACACATAAGGTGTTGTGCGGGCATTTCGCGAACAGCGACACGAAGTCGTCGGCAAACGTTCCGTAAACATCGTCCGTGACGATGAACAAATCGGGACGCTCGTTCGCCACCAGTTGCGCCAGTTTGTCGAGTACGGCATCGGACAATTTTGTCGATGGCGGGTTGCTCGGGTTAACGATGCAAAACAGTTTGATGGCAGGATCGCGTAATTTGGCGATTTCAGTGTCGGGAAGCTGCCAGTCGACATGTTCATCCATGCGAATAGGGACGATCTCCAACTGGTATTCATCGAGAACAGGAATTTCCAGATAGGGAGAAAAAATCGGCGTCGCGATCGCGATCTTGTCACCCGGTTTTATCAAACCATTTTGACGCAAACTCTGGAAAATGTAGGTCATGGCCGCCGTGCCGCCCTCGGTGGCAAATACCGAAAATTCGCCGCCCCGCGGTAGCGGTCCAAACATTTCCTGCGCTAGATACGCTTTGACGATTTGCTCGATATGCTCAAGCATGCGGGGCGGTGTCGGGTAGTTGCAGCCCAGGAATGCGCTGACCATTTCAGAAAGAAATGCATCGCGGTCCAGGCCCAGTTGATCTTTGACGAAAGAGATTGCGCGGCGCAGAAAGCGCACGCCCTCGGTTTCATCATGCAGGGTGGCGTAAGCATCGAAGCGCTGGACGATCCCTTCATGTTCCGGCAAGCCGCCAAAACCGCTGTCGAGGTAGGAGTATGAACGTTCGGATTCTCGCATCGAAAACTCGCCCAGGCTCAAAAACGCCCAGCGTGGCAATGTCGCCAAAAAATTGGGGTTGCCGCGTCCGGCATTCAACATCAATCGCTCCGCATCGGAAGACGCGATTTTTATCAGTTCATCTTTCAGTTCAAATGGGCTCAGTAGCGTCAGTTTACTAAAATCAGGTGTTTTCATATTATTTTCGTTAAAGTGGATTAAGATCCGGAATTCTTGGTGATGATGCCGACGATGACCGGCCCCCACAAAGTGAGAAACACATTGGCAACGGCGTAGGTCACCGTAAATGCGACGACCGGCGTGGCATTGCCGGTTTTCTCCAGCAAGGCTGCGAGGGCGGGATTGGCACTGCGACCGCCGGCCACGCAAGCGAGGGCCTCGATGGGGTTTTGGATGCGCAGGACGTAGTACGAAAAGTAGAAGGTCACCAGCTGTGGGATCAGCGTTACTGCGGCACCGAGGAAAAGCAGCGTCAGCCCATGCTCCTTGATGGCAGTCAACGCTTGTGGGCCGGCGCCGATGCCGACAATGCCCACGAACGCCGCCAACCCAAAGTCACGCAGGAAATTGGAGGCGCCGGGTGGCAAGGCCGAAAATTTTGGATGTATGCTGCGCAACCAGCCGAAGAACAAACCGGACAGCAAACATCCGCCGCCACTGCCGATCGAGATCGGTACGCCCCACAGTCTGAACTCGATCATTCCAATGAGCATGCCGAGCAGCATGCCAATGCCGAAGAAAACGAAGTCGGTGCTCGCTGCAGCCGATATTTTGTAACCTGTCTTCGATTCAATGCGATCAAGGTCGACCGGGCGTCCAACGAAATGCAAGGCGTCGCCCCGTTTTAATTGAAGTTTGTTTAGCAGTGGAAGATCCAGCCCCATGCGCGTAACAGACTTCAAGAACACGCCGTGACGAGTTTCAACATCGACGTGATCGTGAATATCGCCCACTTCGCGCCCATTGAGGGCACGGTTGGTCATGATGATCTCGCGGCTTTCCTGAACCAGGGACAGACCGGGCGGTGCTGGCACTTCCTTGCCGAAGAAGTCGGAGGCCGTTTCCATGACCTCGATCTTGCCGGTCACTGCGACACTGTCGCCCACCTCGACGCACGTGGTATCCGACAGATCAATGGCATTTCCCTTGCGAAAAATAGCCTCGACGGCAGCGTCGGACAGTTGTTTGTCGATGGCCAGTACCGTCTGGCCCGCTGCCTTGCTTTGCGCAGTGATGTCATAGACGCGGGTCACGATGGTTTGCAGCGAATTGAATTGACCCGGCTCGAGTTCTGCATGGCCACCCGACATGCGCTGTGCGAGCTTGATTGCTTCCTGACGAATATCCCATTTCATCACGGTTGGGAAGAACCACGTGACCATGATGATGGGTCCGAGCGAGCCAAAGATATAACAAACGGCGTAACCAACGGCAACGTTCGTTTGCATGGTTTTGACAATTTCTGGTGCCAGTCCCAGGCGCGCAATCGCATCGCCGGCGGTGCCAATGATCGCGGACTGGGTCAGACCGCCAGCGGCAAGACCGGCCGCCAGGCCGCGATCGAGGCCAAAGGCCCAGGCAGCGAGTAAAACGCAGAGCAAACCGGTCGCGCACATGACGAACGATGACGCGAGCTGGTTTAACGAGCGCTTGTTTAAAGCGTGAAAAAATTGCGGGCCGCCTTGAAATCCGACGGCGTAGATAAACAGCGCAAAAAAGATCGCTTTGATACCGCTGTTGAGCGGAATGCCCAACTGTCCAATGACGACCCCGACCAGCAACGTTCCGGCAACCCCGCCCAGCACGAAGCTGCCGACCCTGATTTTCCCGGCGAAATAGCCCAGCGCAATAGTTGCAAAAAGAGCCAGCAATGGCTCGGCATTAAAAAGGCGGTGCAGTAATTCCATTTTTTTCCAGAGACAAGGGGTGGTTGGTATCGATCATGGCGTTCGCCGCAGGCGGAGTAACCCACGACAACGCTCACCCTAGTCTCATTTGCTGATGTGTTCAGTGTGCTTGGACGCTTAAGCAAATTCCCATTTTTAGGTCTGTGCAAGCGTCCGGCATCCGATGGTATGTGGCTGAGGGGCTGCGCTACCGGCAGCTCGCGGCGTGTCGGTCGACCATTCGTCGCAAGCTTGCGATAGGCAAGAGCGGCGATAACTGAGTAGCTACGCGCTGCCGATCACCGGTGCCGGCGATTTCCTCAGCACCACCGGCGACAGGATGGACTGGTGCAACCTGAAAATGTCCTCGTTCTTGCCGGCGTTCGATGCGTTCACCCCGTCGAGCAACAACTTCACGATCCAGTTGCGTATTGCAGCCGGGGAGCTGGTCAACACGGCAGGCATCACCGTCAACGCCACCGACGTACCTGAACCAGGTTCGATGGCACTGCTGGGCCTTGGCCTGGCCGGCCTGGGCGTTGCCGCGCGCCGCCGCAAGCAGCAGGCTTCATCGCCCGCGGGCAAGCGAGGGGCGAGGTCGAACAAACACACATCCGTTCAGATGCTCGCCCCAACGGAACGGTCGTTCTTCGGCCCCAAGCACGTTTTCAGCAATGCCATCCCCGCCTGGTGGCTGAGCACGCGGACAGACGCGCACCCGAAGTTGCTTCTTTGCTCAGTGAGCGAAGCCGACTCGGCTGGCTGTGGGTAGGCGAGCTCATGTATGCACGCACATCAGGCCTTCCCCCCGGCCAACGATTGGTCGCCCTCAGCGCCATGAGATTTCAGAACAATGCCAGGCACATCGACACTTCGCCGATCTGCTGCCCGTCGATGCGGTAGCGGTCCGGCACCTCGCCCGTCACCTGGAAACCCATCTTCTGATACAAGGCCCGTGCTCGATGGTTTTGCGTCATCACCTCAAGATCGACCCATGCCAGCGGTGGCGTATGCCGGGCCCATGCCAGCACCTGTTCCATGAGCCGCTGCCCCAGCCGCGCGCGGCGCATGTCATGACGCACCCCCATGCCCAGCATGGCGCGATGGCCAGCCATCGGTTCGCCATAGCCGCGCAGGTCGATATGACCGGCGATGCAGTCGCCGGCATCAATGGCCACCCACACGCGCCGCCAGCCTGGCTGATCAAGCGGCGCCGCCATCGCCTGGGTGAACCGTTCGCGCATGGCGTCGGGCACACCGGCATCGGTACGCGGCATCGGCTGAAATAAGGGCGTTCCATCTCGACCATTCTCGGCGAGCTGTTCTCCAAGATAGGCAAACAAGGCGGGAAGATCGTCCTGGGTGGCGGGACGGATGGTGTTTGCGGCTGGCAGATCGGTGGCGTTTGTCGAGCTCACTGCAGAATGGTGGCGCGGCCGAAAAATCATGGTGCCCCGCGTTGGCGAAGTGGCGGTATCGTGTTCATATGGAAAACCTTGCTAGTCTTTACCAATATTAAGCGACGGCGGCGCCAATGTTTCAGGCGGGCGGGGAGGGTGACATCCCTCAGCGCCGCCCTTTCATTGCATTGCCTTGCAGCCCAATCGGGCCAAGATGCCTTGCCGCGCCTCGGGCGTCAATGTCTGCTCGGTGGCCTTGTCGATGTAGTTTTCTTCTTCACGCACCAGCAGAAAGCTGCCATCGCCTTGCTCGCGCCAGACCAGGTAGCCGCAATGCACCGCCGTGTTGGCAAACTCGCTGGAAAAGTCGACCGCTGCATACGTGCCTGGTGGGCCCTTGGGTGGATCCTTGTACCAGGTGATTTTCTTGATATCGCGCCGCACCACCGCACCAATCGTTGCCTGCGCTTTTACGGTATCGCTGCGCCAGCTGTCGAACGACGCCATGTGCGTCAGGGCAGGGGACTGCATCTTGTACGCGTCCTCGAGGCGGCGGCCATCCTTGGCGGCGAAATAGGCCTGGCTCTGCTGCTCGACGGCTTGCACTTGCGCGCTTGATGCTTGCCATCCGGCCTGGGCACCTGCCGCTGCGGTCGCGGATTTTCCGCGCATTGCCTGGCGCATCTGTTCATTGAGCCCCTTGAACTCTTCCATCAATGCGTCGCACGGGCCCTTGGCGGCCTGGCACAGGGCGGTCATCTCGATGCCGACCATGCCGTCCTTCGACACGATGGTCCGCTTGACCACCGCAGGGTGGGCCGGATGGCCAGGCGGCGTGAATGACCAGATGGCGTTGGCCGGTTTGTCGTCGACAATCATCCAGCCGCCCTGCCTGGACAGGCTCACGCCAGGCTTGGCTTGCAGGGCCGCCAACGCGGCGGCGACGTTGGGGTAGCCGACGCCACTGGTGGGCTGCGCGAAGGCGGTGGCAGCAAGCGTCAGCAGGAATAACAATAAGGTTCGCATCGTTGAGGGCACGCAGGCAGACGGTGGGTGAATATGTGCGGTGGATGGGCAATGCCGACAAGGGCGTTGCCATAGTCGCATGGAAAGATTGTCAATGCAATATGGTTGTGGGCCACACTAGTTCGGTCACCACATTCATCAGGGCTGATCGGGGGGGCAGGGCACGCCAAGGCCTTCTCGGCGCGGGCGGATGCCGGCCGAACTGATGCAGCTTGGAGCGACGTGACCCCGCGCCGTCCCCACCGGCTTCACGATTGTGGAAACACGCTCTCACGCTGCAAATGGCAAATCTTGACGCTGTATTCGGCAAAGAAGCCGCTGCGGCCTTCTTTTTCGCCGCAAGGTGCTCGGGGTGCGATGCCCATGACCGCATTGCTTCCTCGCTGGTGCCATCGCTCAAGCTGGGCATTGTCGTCCTGACCAGGCAGGAGCAGTCCGGCGCCTGCAATGCCATCAGCCTTGCCATTCTCGACCGCTAACTGGGCGTGCCGGCCACCGACCGCGTCAGCGCCTTGCGCAAGGTGCGCGATGAGCGGGTGGCCAATGCGGCCAGGCAATCGCCCGCGCGCGTGTTGCCGGCCACTGGCGCGGCGGCGGCACCCGATCCGGCACTGGTGGCCGGTACCTGGCGCGATCCCTGGTTCGGCGACGTCACCATCAGCCAGGCCGGCGACAAGCGCCATTTCGCCGCCAGGCGCTCCCCCAGGCTGAACGGCGATCTGCAGTATTTTCGCGGCAATACCTACATCGTCAAGTGGACCAACCGCTCCTACGATGCCGATGCCTGCGTCACCTTCAGTTTGGGCACCGACGGCAAGCCAAGCCGGATGGCAATGGCGGCGATTTCGCCACTGACGGATTTCAGTGTTGATTTTCAGGACCTCGATTTTCCGCCGGCACCGTGAGCAGAACATTGCGGCCGGTACCCGCCTGCACGCGTTTCCAAGTGCCGTGCCATTTCAGGTCGTCCGCCAGGTGCGGTCCGTGAACGATGGTGAGCACTGGCCCCGCACGCGCGCTGCACGCCATCCGCGGTGTCGAACGGCCATGCCCTGGGGTCCTGCTAAAATTCGCGCTCGATGTCCCATGGTTCATTTGCAGGAGTACAGCTATCCTACGTTTTATATTGAGAGCGGTGATGGCGATGCCCAGGCTGAGCATCGCCGTCGCGTTAGCGGCGCTGGCGGCCCTGGTCGTCACCATCACCTATACCGGCTGGCTTGTCGTTGGCGTATTGGCCGATTATCTCGGCATCAGTCGCTTCGTCGCAGGCCTGCTGCTTGGCGTTGTTTTCGCGCGGTTCCCCTGGATTGTCAATGGCAAGCCACGCATCGTCGGACTCTTGCCCAAGCCTGTGCGTCGACCATTGACGTTCGCCTTGCTCGCACTTTGCCTGTTGCGCTTTTCCATGCAGGGTGAAACTGTGGCGGCCCTGTTTGCAGGCGCTACGATGGCCGTCGTCGTTGCCTTTACCTGCTTAAGGACCGCGCTATTTGCCAAAGTGTCGTCGTCGGTCGTTGATGCCGCACGCGGCCGACGTGCGCACGTGGCAGTCGACGACACGGTGATTGAAGGCGAATTCAGGGAACGGAAAGAGTGATACCCGACCCTGATGGGTTTTCTGGGCACGCAACTTCAAACATGGCCGGGCAGGGCGCAACGGTGCAGCCCGACACGCGCGGGACAATGGCTGGCCCTGGGCTCAATGCGCAATGGCGAGCTTGCCGAAGTGCCTGCCGCCGGCACCAAGCGCGGCATAGGCCGCGCCGGTGTCGTCGGGATGGAAGACGCGGTCGATGACAGGCACGATGCGGTGCGCCGCAATGGCCCGGGCCGCCTCCGCCAGGTCGGCCACGGCGCCGGTGTTGTTGCCCACCACGCGCAACGCCTTGACGATGATCGGCAGCAGGTCGATCGCGCTTGCCGTGCCGGTGACGAAACCAACCGTGAATACCGTCCCTCCCACCGCCGCCGCGTTGAGCGAGCGCGCCATGCTTGCCGCACCAACCGTCTCCACCACCAGGTCGACGCCGCGTCCTTCCGTGATTTTCAGCACCGCCTCGTCCCAGGCCGGCGTGGCGCGGTAGTTGATCAGGTGATCCGCACCCAGCTGGCGCGCTCGCTCGAGCTTTTCATCGGATGACGACGCAAGGATCACCGTGGCGCCGCACGCCTTGGCGAACTGCAATGCAAAGATGCTCACGCCGCCGGTTCCCAGCAGCAGCACGAATGAACCGGGGCGCACGGACGCAGACCGCACGGCGTTCCAGGCGGTCGTCGCTGCGATGGGCAATGCCGCACCCTCAACGAAATCAAGGTGGGCCGGCAACGCGACCAGGCTGGTGGCCGGGATCACCACGTAGTCGGCCAGCGAGCCTGGCAGGGTGACGCCGCGCATGGCGGCCACATTGCGCGCCGTGATGGCTCCGCCTTGCCAGTGCGGCATGAAGTGCGGGATCACCCGGTCGCCAACGGCCAGGTCGGCGACGCCTTCGCCCAGCGCGGCGATTTCGCCCGCGCCATCGGCGACGGGAATCAGCGGGAAGCGCGCGCCGGGAAAGTGGCCGGTCGCGATGGCCACATCCACGAAGTTCAGCGTGGCGGCGCGCAGGCGCACCAGCACCTCGCCCCGGCCGGCCTTCGGGTCGGGCAACTCGGTCTGGCGAAACGCGGTGAGGGCGGGAGCGGTCAGTTCAATGGCTTTCATGGTCTTCTCTCTTGAATGAAACAGGTGCGTACTGGAGGGCGGCTTGCCCGAGCAGCGCCTGGCCACGCCGCTTGCGGGAACGGCATCAGTTTCATTGAGAATCAATGCGAGATAAACTGCGGTTTGATTCATACATTTACAATCAGGAGTTGCGAATGGATTTGCTCGTCGGCATGAAGGTGTATGTCCTGACCATCGAGAAAGGCAGCCTGAGCGCCGCGGCCGTCGCTTGTGACATCTCGGCGACGATGGCGGGCAAGTACCTGCGGGCGCTGGAGAAGCGCCTGGGCATGCAGCTGCTTCACCGGACGACCCGGCGCCAGCACCTCACCGCTTTCGGCGAGGACTACTACGCCCGCTGCAAGGAAATTCTCAGGCTGGTTGCCGAAACCGATGCGCAAGCGCAGAACCTGCAATTGGCGCCCGCAGGGACGCTGCGCATCACCGCGCCTGTCACCTTCGGCACCGAAGCGCTGATGCCCGCTTTGGCGGACTATCTCGATCGTTATCCCCAGGTCAGCATCGAAGTCGCCTTGAACGACCGGGTCGTCGACCTGGTGGAGGAAGGATTCGAGGCGGCCATCCGCATCGGCCAGTTGCCCGATTCGGCGCTGATCGCCCAGTCGCTGGCGCCGTACCGGCTGATGGTCTGCGCCTCTCCCGACTACCTGGCACGCCGAGGTACACCGGGCAAGCCGGAGGATCTCAGCGACCATGAATGCCTGTCGTTCTCGCCCGCTGCCCTGGCGCACTGGCGCTTGACGGATCAGGACGGCGTGCGCCGCGTTCCGGTCTCGGGCCGCTTGCAGGTCAATCACGGGCAGGCGCTGCGCGTTGCGGCCTTGCACGGCATGGGTATCGTGCTGCAACCGGCGATCCTGTTGGAATCCGATGTTCGGGCTGGCCGTCTTGTCCAGTTGTTCCCCGCGCACGAACTGCCCAGTCGGCCGATGAGCGTGGTCTACCTGCCGGACCGGTATCGCTCGCCCAGACTGCGCAGCTTTGTGGATTTTCTGGTGAGACGATTCTGCTGATCGGCAGGCACCGGTGAACGGGGTACCCGCACTGGCCCGCAACCGCCTGGCGCGGGGACGCGCTGCCGTGGCGACGCACTGTGTGTGTCCATCAGATCGCGCGCCCGTGCTGTGGTTCAGCCAGGCAGGGGCGGGCGCTTGCGTTACAGTAGCGCTGTTGTCCATTTCCGGACGCGATTGTTCACCGCAGCGCTCCCCCCGACCCCCAAGGACCCTGATGCACCGCTTCCCATCCCTCGCCATGCTCGCCCTCGCCACCGCGCTGTCGTGCAGTCCCGCTACAGCGCAGACCAGCGATGGCGCGCTTGCGGCCCGCATCGACCGGCTGCTGGGCGCCCACCCCGTCATCGATGGCCACAACGACCTGCCTGAACAACTGCGCGAGCGCTACGGTCTGGGCCTCGACAACATCGACCTGCGCGCCGACACCGCGCGGCTGCCGCGGCTTGACCACATGCCGGCGGACACGGTGCCCTTGATGACCGATCTGACTCGGATGAAAACCGGGCGCGTGGGCGGGCAGTTCTGGTCCGTGTGGATCGATGCGACCATGACGGGGCCGGCGGCGGTGGTGATGACGATGGAACAGATCGACCTGGTCAAGCGCATGGTGCAGCGCTACCCGGACCGGCTGGCCATGGCCTACAGCGCCGACGATATCGAGCGCCAGTTCAAGGCGGGCAGGGTGGCCTCGCTGATCGGCATCGAAGGGGGGCACCAGGTCGATCATTCGCTGGCGATGCTGCGCCAGATGCATGACCTGGGCGCGCGCTACATGACGCTCACGCACAGCCGCAACACGCCGTGGGCCGACTCGGCCACCGACAATCCCCAGCATCACGGCCTGACCCCGTTCGGCAAGGCGATGGTGCACGAGATGAACCGGGTCGGCATGATGGTCGACCTCAGCCATGTGTCGGCGGAGACGGCGCGCGATGCGCTGGCGGTGAGCCAGGCGCCGGTGCTGTTTTCCCACTCGGGCGCGCGCGTGGTGGCGGACCATCCGCGCAACCTGTCGGACGATACCTTGCGCATGGTGGCGAGCAACCGCGGCGTGGTGATGGTCAATTTTTATGCCGCCTACGTGTCGGTCGAGATGGCCCGCTGGCTGGCCGACCAGGCAGCCGAAGCGGCGCGCTTCAATGCGCCGCCGTTTGCCGGCCTGTACATCGGCCAGCCCGAGCGCGCCCGCGCCGCCATGGAAAAGTGGCAGGCACAGCACCCGATGCCGCCGGTGACGCTTGCCATGGTGGCCGACCACGTCGAGCACATCCGCAAGGTGTGCGGCGTCGATTGCGTCGGCATCGGCTCGGACTTCGACGGCATCGACCTGGTGCCGGCGGGCCTGGACGGGGTCGACAAGTATCCGGCCCTGTTTGTCGAACTGGCGCGCCGCGGCTGGCGTGACGAGGACCTGGCCAAACTGGCCAACGGCAACGTGCTGCGGGTGATGCGTGGTGCGGAAGCCACGGCGCGCCGCCTGCAAGCCAGCGAGCAGGCATCGGTGCAGACCTTGCCGCCGCCGGTAGCGGCATCGGCAGCGCCGCACTGAGCCGCACTGAGCCGCACTGAGCCGCAGCGGGGCCGCGCGCCGCTGCCAGTCATCGCGCTTCACCGCGTCGGCGCGCTGCAACGATGGAGGCAAGATGAGGCGCCGGTCGACGTCAAGCGCATCGAAATGCGTGCGCCGCATCGGTGGTGGCGGTAAAGTTCTGATTTCCCCTTCCACGATCCTCAAGGAGACGCCATGAACAAGCAGATCATCCTCAACTTGCCGGTGAAGGACCTGGACAAATCCAAGGCCTTTTTTTCCGCGCTCGGTTTTACGTTCAATGCCCGGTTCAGCGGCGAGAACGCAGCGCTCATGCAGATCGTCGGCGACACCATCGAAGCCATGCTCACGACCGAGCCGTTCTTTCAGTCCCTGATCGACAAGCCCATGGCGCAGGCGAAGCACGCCAATGAAATGGTCATCTGCCTGAGCTGCGAAAGCCGCGACGAAGTCGATGCCCTCATCGCCAGGGCCGTTGCCGCTGGCGGGCGCACGCCGCATCCGCCGGAGGACCATGGCTTCATGTATGACCAGGGTTTCGAGGACATCGATGGCCACCTGTGGAACCTGGTCTGGGTGGCGCCAGAGGCATGAGCAGGGCCGGGCGGGAAGGGGCCGATGCCAATGGTGGCGCAGGATGCGTCGGCCCGCATTCCGGTCTGCCCGCGCGCCGAGCACAATAGCGCCACCCGTCGCCATGGCGCGGACGCATTCCGGTCATTGCTCGAAGCGTTCGCAGGCAATGAAACGTTGAAAACGATACCGAAGGCGCAAAATGCGAAAGCAATCGCCGCCGAACGCGAGCCGCGCTACGGCCTGGTCTTGTGATCAGCGAAGAATCTGCCGGTCGGCTGCGGCCTCAGGCGTGTGCGACGCGTTTTCTTCCGCAGCAGTACATGCCTTGATCTGCCTTGGCAGTTTTTCCGCAGGTTTTGCAACTGAAAACTTGCGCTTCGCTCGACACGCGCCTGAATGCCTTGGCCCGCACGCCACTGGCGTCCCAGGTGGTGCCGAGGAATTCCATTCCGGCAGCGGTCGCTTGCCGTACCGATGACGCCTCGTAGGCGAGGAAAATGACACTGTCATCGCCGCTCGGAAAACCATCAGCGGCAATCCTTGACTGCCACGTAGTGAAGCTCTCCATGTCGATACGATCCTTTTAATAACATCGTCATCGATTCGGCGATATCGGGGTGAATTCCGGCCCTTGGAGCAAAAATATATTACTCTTGGTTTGTTATGTGCTGCGACCTTTGGTCAATATGTGAGGTCAGCGATCGCTCGCGTCAATGGTAATCAGGCGCATTTAAGTCGAGACAAATTGTAGCATTAATTTGTTTCTTAATGGTAATAATTCGATGGAATGTCCAAGCTGGAATTGTGTAAATAGCACGCAATCGGCCGGGCGGACGTACTATATGCAGCAATGTTGATTCTTTGGCAAGCAAGGCCGGGCGACACTGCGTCGTCATCGTGTATATTATTCGATACCCGTGATTAATACCAATCATCGTATAAAGTCCAGATCGCGGCAGGGGGCTTTTTATGGTCGGTCCCGATTATTGTCGGTATATTATTTCAAGTCGAAACGGCCAGGCCGCCAGGCGCGATAGTGTTGCCAGGCCGCCTTGACATCATCGATGGTGCTTGTTTGGAAAGCTTGTTCGCGCGGCCATGGCAAGACTTCTCGTTCTCCCGTAATCGCGGCAAAACCACCATCGGCTGCTGTCCGTTCGGCCGCTGCTCCGGTATCATGCGGGGATGAATCAGAATTCCTTCTCTCCGTTTGTCATTGGGGTCGCTGGCGGAAGCGGCAGTGGCAAGTCAACAGTCTCCCAGCAGGTGCTCGCGTCGTTCGGTGCCGATGTGGTCTCGGTCGTGATGCAGGACGATTACTACTGCGACCAGTCGAGTCTCTCCCCTGAAGTGCGCCGCAAGCAGAATTACGACCATCCGCAGGCCTTCGACTGGCCCCTGCTGGTGCAGCACGTCCAGGCCTTGCGCAATGGCGAAGCGATCGACATGCCCGAGTACGACTTCACCATCGACAACCGCTCCCACAAGACCATTCGCGTCAAGCCCGCCCCCGTCATCGTGATCGAAGGCCTGTTCGCCTTGTACGATGCGGACTTGCGCAAAATGATGTCGCTGAAGATTTTCGTCGACACCGCCCCCGACGTGCGCTTCATCCGCCGCATGCAAAGGGATATCAGCGAACGCGGCCGTTCGGTCGAGAGCATCGTTGGCCAGTACCTGGAAACGGTACGCCCCATGCACAAGCAGTTCATCGAGCCGAGCAAGCGCTACGCCGACGTCATTTTGCCGCACGGCGCCAATGGCCCGGCAGTCGATGTGATCACCACCAAGATCGCCAGCGTCATCGGCCAGTTGCAGCGCCCCTGATCATTGCGCGGGGCGCGAGGTGCCCCGCTGCCCGCGCCCACCCCGGCCCGCCATCGCGGCATGGCCCTGCCCACCGCAGCTGCCCCCCCGGCGGCGGCTGATGTACCGGCACCAGGCGCCCCCGCATACGCCATCGCGGACCTGCACCGCACCAAAGACGACCACGTCCCCGCCGCCGCGGCACAACCATGGCGCGCCCGCGGCGCGTGCCTACCCGAAGTCGCTGGCCTGAAAATTGCTTGCTTTTGTCCTTTTATTTCTGGACAGAATTAATGACCATGCTCACCGCCACTTGTGAGGGCAGCCAGCCATTGCGCCGCATGTTGCCGCACATGCTGCATGTAACCGAGAATCGCGAGACCTTGAAGTCGCTCGAATCGGTCTGGGACGTCTTGAACCTGTTGGGCCAGCTGTCCGGCACCACCACCGAAATGGGCGACACCAAGGCTGCCTTCGCCACCCTGACGACCAGCCTGCTGCACAATCTTGCCTTGACCACCTTTAACAAGCGCGTGCAGGAGATCGCCGCGCAGGCGCAGGTGGCGATCGATATTCTCGTGCGCAATCTGTACGAGCGCACGGCCGACATCGGCTTTCTCGCCATGGACGACGCCGTACGCGCGTTCGCCGCCGCCGGCCCGCGCGGGCCGGCGCCCGAGCGGGCCGCGATGGTCGCGCGCTTGCAGGCCTATGTGCGCCTGTACTCGGTCTACCGCGACGTGGTCCTGGTGGCGCCGTCCGGCGCCGTGCTGGCGCGCTTGCCGGACGGGCCCCCGGTGGACACCATCGGCGATCCCATGCTGGCCCAGGTGCTGGCCAGCCATGCGCCCTACACCGAAGCGACGGTGCGCAGCGACATGTTCCCCGGCCAATCGCGCCAGCTGCTGTACGGCGCGCCCGTGCTCGAGCACGATGGCAGCGTGCTGGGGGCGCTGTTTCTGTGCTTCGATTTTGACAATGAAACCCAGCGCATCTTCGAGAGCCTGTGCCGCGCCGGGGACTGGAGCGTCATCACGCTGCTCGACCAGGATGGCCGGGTGATCGCCAGCAGCGATCCCTACCAGGTGGCCCCGGGTGCGCTGCTCAACGCGCCCTTTGGCGACGGCCACCTGACGCGCTTTGCCGGCACCAGCTACCTGAGCGCGCGCCGCGTGGCGCAAGGCTTCCAGGGCTACAAGGGGCCGCCGGGATGGAGTGCGCTCGTGCTGGTGCCGCTGGCGATGGCGTTCGAGCAGGGCGGCGACGACGACGGCGCCCACGCTGGCGCTGGAGCGGCGGCCACCGATGGCGCCCTGGTGCGAACGATCCTGCGCGGCGCCACCACGTTTTCGCCCGCGCTGCAAGCGATCCCCGCGCAGGCCGACGCCATCCAGCGCGAACTCAATCGCTCCGTGTGGAACGCGAACATTCGCCAGGGTGCCGCCGGCGAGGCGGCGGCCAACCCGGCGTTCTCGAAGGTGCTGCTGGGCGAGATCGTGCGCACCGGCACCCGCATGAAGGACGTGTTTACGCGCTCGATCACGGACCTGCAGACCATGACGGTCAGCGCGCAGCTCGACGACTGCCAGTTCCTCGCCGCGCTGGCGATGAACATCCTCGAGCGCAATCTGTACGAGCGCGCCAACGATTGCCGCTGGTGGGCGCTCGATCCTTTGCTGCGCTCCCTGCTGGGTGATGCCGGCGCCAGCGCGCGCCAGGAGCAGCTGGGCGCGCGCCTGGCCGCCATCAACGCGCTCTATTCGGTGTATGACAGCCTGCTGCTGTTCGATGCGAGCGGCGTGGTGGTGGCCGTGTCGCGGCCGGCGCAGGCGCACCTGGTCGGCCGCCGGCAGGACGCCGCATGGTGCACCGACGCGCTGCAGGTGGCCGACGACGGCTACGTGGTGTCGGAATTCGCCGCCACCGAGGTCTATGGCGGCCGTCCCACCTACATCTACAGCGCGCCAGTGCGCAATGAGGCAGGCGAGCGCTGCGGCGGCATCGCCGCGGTGTTCGACAGCGCGCCGCAACTCGATGCCGTACTGGCGGCAGGCTTGCCCGCTTCAACCGGCGCCTTCGCCCTGTTCATCGATGCCGACGACAACGTCGTCGCTTCGACCGATGCCAGCCGCGTCGCGGGCGCCAGGGCGGGCATGCCGGCGCCCTTGCGCGCGGCGGCGCTGGACGGCGGCACGGCGCGCCTGATCGCGCTCGGGGGCCAGGTGCTGGCGGTGGGCGCGCGGGCCTCGTCCGGCTACCGCGAGTACCGCGGCACGGAAGGACGGGCCGGGCAGCCCTTGCTGGCCCTGGTGTGCGTGCCCTTGTGCGTCGACGATGGCAGGCAGGCCGAGGACGATGGTGGCGCCACCGGCCTGGCCGCGGCCCCGGCCGCGGCCAGGGCCGCGCCAGCGCCGGCCGGCGCGACGGTCGACATCGCCACCTTCTACGTGGGGCGCTACCTGCTGGGCGTGCCGGCGGCGTCCGTGGTGGAGGCGATCCCCTTCGGCGGTATCGTGCGCCTGCCCAACACGTCCGACAAGCTGTGCGGCGCCACCATCTACCAGGGCAGCACCATCCTTCTCTACGACCTGCACCACGCGCTCGGGGTGGCGGCCCGCGGCAAGCGCGAGCACATGCTCACGGTGGTGCTGCAGGGCGAGGGCGGGCGCCGCTTCGGCGTGCTGGTCGAGCGGCTGGGCGACATCGCGGCGGTCGCCGCGGCCGCTATCGCGCCCGTCAGCAGCGTTTTCATCGGCATCACGCCGCTGCTGGCGTCGGTGGTGACATCGCACGCCGGCGACGCCGGCCAGATGCTCACGTTGCTGGCGGTCGATAAAATCGTGGCGATGCTCAGCCAGGCGGCCTAGCCGGGCAGCCGCGGCAGGGCAGGCCCCGGATCGGGACGCGCCAGCACGGCCGCGCCCGACTTGCTACAATCGGCCAGCAGCTTCCCGACGCAGCATCTCACCCACCTTCGGAGACCCCATGAAAGCCACCTGGAACGGTCAAGTCCTGGCCCACTCGAACGACACCCTGGTCGTCGAGGGCAACCATTATTTTCCGCCGTCCGCCCTGGACATGCAGTTTTTTAAACCCTCCGACAAGACCACCGTCTGTTCGTGGAAAGGCACGGCCAGTTACTACGACATCGAGGCCGGTGGCAAGGTCAACAAGGATGCCGCCTGGTTTTATCCCGATCCCAAGTCCGCAGCGAGCAATATTGCCGGTTACATCGCTTTCTGGAAGGGCGTCGAGGTGACGGCTTAAGTGGGAGCGCACGCTGATCGACCCGCAGATGGTATTGCAGCCGGGTTTGCCGCGATCGGTCGGGTTTCGGCCCGCAGGCGCACCTCCGGCAGGGGCAGGTAAGCTTGCAGCGTCAACGCAAGCCCGATCCCCCATGATCTGGTCATGCTCGCGCAGCCGTCGCAGAATCGCCTTGTGAATACGTCTGCCAGACGCCTGCTGGCAGCCATTCATGGCGGCGACGCCAGCACCTCATGCCACTGCCGCAGCCGAGTTCGCGCGGCAGGCGCCCCCATGGTGTACCGGTCTTGAGGGCAAACAAGAGTCCGGTGAGGGCCGCGCGATTATCGATGCGTGGCTATCCGCCTTTGGGCGATCGGTGATCGATCGGACGATGCGCTGCGATCCGCGACACCGCCGCTGCGCGATTTTCAGGAGTTCGGGAGGGCTTATCCTACGCATGAAAATTTCAAGTTTTTGCGTTTTTACACAGCCTGGACCCAAGGCGGCCGCTCATCAAATTGCCAGCTTGACCACGCTTGGCCCGTACGGGAACTGGAATTATGTCAAACGCGAGCCAGCCACGGCAGAACGGAGGCACGTTCGGCACGAAATACTGAAGGTATGCGATAGCCGTCCAGGTCGCGCACCTCGTCAATGAGCAGTGCGGCGTGTCCTTTTATCACCCAGCCTTGCCTGGGTCGCCATCGTCGTCACCACCGCCCTGCGGGCCGCGCGGTCGACTTCGGGGTAAGTAACAAGCTGTTCCAGGGCGAGACACGAGACAGAGACACAAAAAAAGCCTGCATTCGCAGGCTTTTTCGATGCTACATTCGCGAATTTACGCTTTCTTGCGGCGTGCGACAGCAACACCGAGGAGGCCAAGCCCCACCAGTGCCAAACTAACAGGCTCGGGCACAGCTCCAGAAGTTGCATACTTGACCTCCTCGGTCAGGAACGCCCGTTCCGCGTCGCTATTGGCGTGGTAAAAATAGTCCGTGGACGTGACGATGAAGTGGCCAGCGCCAAAATCGGCGTAGACGCCGTTCGCTCCTGCTGCACTGGAAATGAAAGTTTTCCAAGTTGCGTTGGCAATAATGTTACCGAGGTGCGAGTTATCTGCAAAAACAGTCGACTCCGACACAAATTTATGGTCGACAACATTTAAGTTGCCGGAAAAACTAGCCGACCCGAACGTGATCCCAGAACCTGTCAAGGCACTCTTCGCATTTTGAGCGCCATCGAAAATGACGCCACCGCCACCACTAACGTAGTCGCGCAAGGTATTCCAAAAAGAGGGCGAGTAGGTCGAACCGGACCAAGAGAAGATCAAGGCATCGTATTTAGAGAGCAACGTGGCAGAACTCATTCCAGCAAGCGTTGCGCCCGAGATGTTAGAAATCGTATCGCCCACCGCTGCCGCCGCAATTGTGGCATTTGCTGATGTATTGCCAGAGGTATCGATAACAGCGATGACGGAAGCGTGTGCAGTGCCTACCAAGGTTGCGGCTACAGCCAACGCAGTCAGATAATTTGCCAGTTTCATGTGAGTCCTTAGTGTAGTTCAAAGAATTTCTTAACTCTTAGGCACAAATCATGCCATCAATTTAAGTCATTGATTTTGTGGAATATTTATTTCCGATGCGGAATATAATTTTCTAGCTGTAAAATTTATCGACAGCTTGCGCATGCTGCGCTCGATGTAGTTGCTCGAATTTGGTATCGGGATAGGTCATCAATGTCGCTGACCGTTCCCACCCTCGCGGCGACAGGACTTGATTGGCGTTCTGGCAATTTTTGAGCGCACTGGCATGCCCTGGGCACGCAAAGCATGTGGCCTCACCAGAGGGTGCGCCTACTTGAGCGAGGCCACTTGCAATTTCAATGCCGCTATTTTCTCTACCAGCCGCCCCTGTTTCGATTTTGCGGCGCCGGGCTCGTGTCTGTCGGCGCTGTCGAGCTCGGTCAGGTAACGATCGATGCTCGCTTCGATCTCCTCCATCCGTCGCTTGAGTTACGCGTCGGTGAAATTGCGATCGCTGCTGCCATCGATAAGTGCTTGCTTGACACGTCCACATTGGCACAGCTGATGCCGATACGGGTGGGGGCGTCCATCCCTTTGAATTCGGTCCTTCTGCAAGCCTGTCATTTTGATAACGAAAAAAACGGTTGACGAAGCCTATGGGCTGGTTTCGACCCTAAGCAGACTTTGCTCGACGAGGGGCCAGGCTCTTGGTCTGGAATTTATGTCGCGAGGGCCAAAAAATCGCAGACTGTCACGAAGGGCAGGAGCCGAACATAATCAGACACTCATCAACTCTTTTTATTCCACATCGATAAAAAAGTGACTGTTGCAAAACCGCACAGTATGCCGATGCCTATGCCTCTTATCCAAAAATTGTCAGATATCGGGCCAAAATTATATTCATAAGCAAGGACGAGCACCGCAATGACCAATCCAACAAGCATGCTCTGGGCGATAAATTTCTTGGTTATATTCATGGTGTCTTTTTATTCTGAATTAATTTAAGTTGTCTGTAGATGCTATAAGGGCTACTTTTAGCAGCATCCGAACGTTCAGCCAGCATAACAGGCTGCCACAATGAAAAATTCACGGACTGTCACGAAGGACCGGTTATGGCCGATTGCGAACGGTCGGCACTTAGAACCTATTCCGGTAGGTAGGAGGAAGCGGATTGCGATGCATGGCAGCCGAGGGCAAGGCGCGAGGATGACGCATGGCGAGCCATGCGAAGACGAGCAACGCCGCCATCGGTTGCCAGGCGCGCAAGCAGCGACTCCGACCTACCGGGATAGGTTCTTAGTGCACCCGGCTGTTGTCTGCAGAGTCACTGGCGGGTTTTGTCAGGCGTTCCTGGTCGCGTGGCGCCGCGGCTGCGGCGAACGCGGCGGCAACGAGCAGGATCAGCGCGGACAGGCCAAAGGTGGCCTGGTAGCCGTGGGCGTCGAACAGCAGCCCGCCAAAGGCCGCGCCCGTGGCGATGGCCAGCTGGACCACGGCCACCATCAGGCCGCCGCCCGTCTCGGCGTCGTCGGGCAGGGTGCGCGCCAGCCACGACCACCACAGTACCGGCGCTGACGTTCCCACCAGGCCCCACACGGCCAGCAGCGCGGCCGTGGCCAGGGTGGAACTGCCGAAGGCGATCAGGGCAAGGCCGAGCGCTGCCATCACCAGCGGGATGGCGACGAGCGCGCGCACCAGGTGGTGCTTGACGAGCGCGCCGATCAGCACCGTGCCGATGAAACCGGCGACACCGATGAGCAGCAGCATCAGCGCAGTGGTGGCCGCGCTGGCATGGGTGACCGTGTCGAGGAAGGGCCGCAAATACGTCAACAGGGCGAACTCGCCCATGAAAAACAGGCTGACCGCCACCATCCCCAGCGCCACAGGCCCGCTCTTGAGCAGGGTGAGCATGCTGCGCCTGCTGCGCAGCGCGCTCGCCGGCATCGACGGCAGGCTCAGCATGCTCCACGCCAGCGCGACCAGCGCCACCGGCACCAGGCAGAAGAAGGCGCCGCGCCAGCCGACGAGCGCGCCCAGCAGGCTGCCCAGGGGCGCCGCCACCACCGTGGCCAGCGCGTTGCCGCCATTGACGATGGCCAGCGCCTTCGGCACCTGCGCGGCCGGCACCAGGCGCATGGCGGTGGCGGCCGACATTGACCAGAAGCCGCCGATGGCCACGCCGAGGAAGGCGCGGCCGACCATGAAGGTGGCGTAATCGGGCGCGAACGCAGCCACGCTGCCGGAGACGATCATCAGCATGGTCAGCGCCAGCAGCAGGCGCTTGCGGTCGATGCCGCCGGCCAGTGCCGACAGCGCCAGGCTGGCGATCAGGGCGAAGGCGCCGGAGACGGCGATGGACTGGCCCGCTTGCCCTTCGCTCACGCGCAGGTCGGCGGCGATCGCCGTGAGCAGGCTGACGGGCATGAACTCGGCCGCAACCAGGGCGAAAGCGCCCAGCGACAGGGCGAACACGCCGCCCCAGGCGGGCGCTGGCGGGCGCTGGTCGGTGGCGGTGGCGGTGGGGGAGTGCGTCGCTTGCATAGATGATGGCGGCAGAAAACAGGGGCGGTTTGATCGGCGCGGCGAAAGTGTCTACGACGGCGTGCTTGATGTCAATAAAGCCTGGACCACCGCTATCATAAGCGGACCCGGGCTCAGGCAAACGTTTGCATCGGCGCCATGCCAGCTTCCATCTCCGGTTTGATCCGGCGCAAACCACCCGTACTTAGCTAATCAGATAGGCACTTAAGTGGGGCGACGCGCTTGCCGGCCCGGGCTCAGCCCTGGCGGCGACGCCGGCCGGCCAGGCCGGCGGCGCCGATGGCCAGCAGGGTCAGGCTGGTCGGTTCGGGAACCGCGTTCAGGCTGACGTTGTCGATGAAGGTGATCTAAAACTGTTCCCACTCGTCGCTTGCCGCCGCCTTCGCCAGGCGCGCCGGCGCTTTGGGCGCCGCCACGGCCGGGCGCGTGCGGGCCGCTGGCGCCGCCGTCGCCATTGAGCGGTCCAGCTTGAATACGCTCACCACCTGGGCCAGCTTGGCGGCCTGCTCCTGCATCGCCGCCGCCGCCGCCGCCGATTGCTCGACCAGGGCGGCGTTCTGCTGGGTCGCCTGGTCCATCTGGCCGATGGCCTGGTTGACCTGGGCGATACCGCCCGACTGTTCCTGGCTGGCGCTGGTGATCTCGCCCATGATGTCGGTCACGCGGCCGATGCTGGTGACGACCTGCTCCATCGTGGCGCCGGCCCGGTCGACCAGCAGGGTACCCGCTTCGACCTGCTCGGTCGAAGCGCCGATGAGCTCCTTGATTTCCTTCGCCGCCGCCGCCGAGCGCTGGGCCAGCGTGCGTACTTCGGAGGCGACGACGGCGAAGCCGCGCCCCTGTTCTCCGGCCCGGGCCGCTTCCACCGCCGCGTTCAGGGCCAGGATATTGGTCTGGAAGGCGATGCCGTCGATGACGGCAATGATGTCGACGATCTTGCGCGAGGCTTCGCTGATGGCGCCCATGGTGTCGATCACCTGGCTGACCACGGCGCCGCCCTGCACGGCGACGTCGGCGGCGGCGATCGACAGCACATTGGCCTGGCGCGCATTGTCGGCATTGTGGCGCACGGTGGTGGTCAGTTCTTCCATCGAGGCCGCAGTTTCTTCCAGCGCGCTGGCCTGCTGCTCGGTGCGATCGGACAGGTCGAGGTTGCCGGCGCTGATTTCCTGCGAGGCCAGCGCGATCGTGTCGGTGCCGCCGCGCACTTCGCTGACGATCGAGGTCAGGCTGTCGTTCATGTGGCGCAGGGCGCGCAGCAAGGCCCCCGTTTCGTCCTTGCCGGCCGTGTCGATGTGCTGCGACAGGTCGCCGGCGGCGACCGTTTCTGCCACGCCAACGGCGGCGCGGATGGGGCGCACGATGCCGACGGCGAGGCGCCAGCAAAAGCCGGCACCGACCAGCACGGCGCCCAGTGTCAGCAGGGTGATCAGGCGGGTGCTGTCGTTCGAGGCCGTGGCGATGGCGGCGGCGGCGGCGTCGATATTGCGGTGTTGCATGCCAACGAGTTCGCGGATCGACTCCTGGTAGGCATTCGAGATCGGTATGAATTCCTTGTCGAGGACGCGGTCCGCTTCCACCGCGTCGCCGTCGGCCTTGGCCTTGACGGCGGCGTCGCGCAGGCGCGAATACGCCTTGCGTTGGCCCATGATCTGATCAAACAACTGCTTTTCCGGCCCCGCCACGATGAGCGGCTCGATCTTGGCCAGCAGCTCGGCCGATTCGCGCGTGGTCAGCGCCGCGTCGTCCTTGAAGAAGGCGCCCAGCGAGGCATCGCTGCTCTTGACGATCGCGGCGGTGCGGCGCACGGCGCCATAGACACGGGTGTACCACTGCACGATCAGGCGTTCCTTGGCCAGCGACTCGCTCATCACCACGTGCGTGTCGTGCGAAATTTGCTGCAGGCGCCAGACGCCCGTGCCGGCAATCACGACGGTGAGCGCCAGTACCAGCGCGAATCCGATGGCAAGACGCTTGCCGATGTTGAGGTTGGCGAAAAAGCCCATGAAAAGTGCTCCTGAGTAGATGTGATGCAAAGACCGCGAGAAGCGCCATTTTACATTCCTGACGGAAACAAATTGTTACTATCGGTAATAATCGGCCGTATAGTTGTTAGTACGCCACACCAATTTGGTGCATAAAGCTGTCAGAAATGTCATGGATTTGTGTGCTGTCCAGGCTGCGCGCGCAAGCGGGCCTGATGCCATGCACGACGTTGCTGCTACCTTGCAACGTCGACATCGGCTCGCTTTTTCTTTGAAAATTACGCTATCGCACCGATACGCATTACCAATCCACGGCAAGCGCCAAACCTCCTATACTTTGTAGACGTACTCCCATCACCACGTTTTTTTGCACAGACAGGATTTACCCATGAGTACCGAATCAAGCGCAGCAAAATGTCCATTCAGTGCCGCAGCCGGCGTTGGCACGAGCAACCGCGACTGGTGGCCCCAGCAATTGCGCCTGGACCTGCTGCATCAGCACTCGTCCAAGTCCGACCCGATGGGCGCGCACTTCAATTATGCCGAGGCCTTCAACAGCCTCGATCTGCCCGCGCTCAAGCGTGACCTGACCGCCCTGATGACGGACTCGCAGGACTGGTGGCCGGCCGACTTCGGCCATTACGGCGGCCTGTTCGTGCGCATGGCCTGGCACAGCGCCGGCACCTACCGCATCGGCGACGGCCGCGGCGGCGCCGGCCGCGGCCAGCAGCGCTTTGCACCACTGAACAGCTGGCCCGACAACGTCAACCTGGACAAGGCGCGCCGCCTGCTGTGGCCGATCAAGCAAAAATACGGCGAGAAAATTTCCTGGGCCGACCTGTTCATCTTGACGGGCAACGTGGCGCTCGAGAGCATGGGCTTTAAAACCTTTGGCTTCGGCGGCGGCCGCCAGGATGTGTGGGAGCCGGACCAGGATGTGTACTGGGGCCGGGAAGACAAATGGCTGGCCGGCGACGTGCGCTATGCCACCGGCTCGCCCGGCGTGGACGCGCCCCACGGCGTGCTGGTCAAGGACGACGACAGCGAAGCGCCGCACAGCCGCGACCTGGAAAATCCCCTGGCCGCCGTGCAGATGGGCCTCATTTATGTCAATCCCGAAGGCCCGGACGGCAAGCCCGACCCGCTCGCCTCGGCCATCGACATCCGTGAAACCTTTGCCCGCATGGCCATGGACGACGAAGAAACGGTCGCCCTGATCGCCGGCGGCCACACCTTCGGCAAGACGCACGGCGCCGGCAGCGCCGATCACGTGGGCGCCGAGCCCGAAGCGGGCGAGCTGGCGGCGCAGGGCTTTGGCTGGCACAGCAGTTTCGGCAGCGGCAAGGGCGGCGACACCATCTCCAGCGGCCTGGAAGTGACCTGGACCAGCACGCCCACGCAGTGGAGTAACAATTATTTCGAGAACCTGTTTGGCTTCGAGTGGGAACTGACGACCAGCCCGGCCGGCGCCCACCAGTGGGTCGCCAAGGGCGGCGATGGCCTTATTCCCGATGCGCACGACGCCAGCAAGCGGCACCGTCCGACCATGCTCACGACCGATATCGCGCTGCGCGTGGACCCTGCCTATGCCGTCATTGCGCGGCGCTTTTTCGACAACCCCGACCAGTTTGCCGACGCCTTCGCGCGCGCCTGGTTCAAGCTGACCCACCGCGACATGGGTCCGCGTGCTCGTTACCTGGGGCCGGAAGTGCCGGCCGAAGTGCTGATCTGGCAAGACCCGGTGCCCGCCGTCGATCATCCCCTGATCGAGGCGGACGACATCGCCGCGCTCAAGCAGCTGGTGCTGGCGTCCGGCCTGACGGTGGCGCAACTGGTGTCGACCGCCTGGGCGTCGGCCTCGACCTTCCGCGGCTCCGACAAGCGCGGTGGTGCCAATGGAGCGCGGGTGCGCCTGGCGCCGCAAAAGGACTGGGACGTCAATATGCCGGCACAGCTGGCGCAGGTGCTGGCGACCCTCGACGGCATCGGCGCGCAGTTCAATGACGCGCAGTCGGGCGGCAAGCGGGTGTCGCTGGCCGACCTGATCGTGCTGGCCGGCGCCGCCGCCGTCGAGCAGGCGGCCATCAGCGCCGGCCACCCGATCGAGGTGCCGTTCACGCCCGGACGCACCGACGCCAGCCAGGAGCAGACGGACGTGCACGCGTTCGTTCCGCTCGAGCCCATCGCCGACGGCTTTCGCAACTACCAGAAAAGCCGCTACAGCGTCTCGGCCGAGGCCCTGCTGGTCGACCGTGCGCAACTGCTCACGCTGACGGCACCAGAGATGACGGTGCTCGTTGGTGGCCTGCGGGTGCTGGGCGCGAACGTCGGCCAGTCGCAGGAGGGCGTGTTCACGGCGCGCCCTGGCACCCTGAGCAACGACTTCTTTGTCGAGCTGCTCGACATGAACACCGCGTGGACGGCGCAGTCGTCCGCCGGTGAGCACTTCGTGGGGCGCTCGCGCAAGACGGGCGAGGCGAAGTGGACGGCCTCGCGTGTCGACCTGGTGTTCGGCTCGCACGCGCAGCTGCGCGCGATCGCCGAGGTGTATGCCAGCGCCAATGCGGCGCCGATGTTCGTGCGCGACTTCGTGGCGGCGTGGACCAAGGTGATGAACCTCGACCATTTCGCCTGAGGCGGGGCGGGCGGCCTGGCCGCCTGATATCGATGGCAGCTGTTACGGCTGCCATTGATACGCTGCGCCACTTACAGCAGCGTTCAGGCAGTATTGGACTTTTTCCCCGCAAGCGGGCACGCTGGAGGCTTCATCACGCCATCAGCCAGAGGTCTCTCATGCCCGTTTATCGCTCCCATACCACCACCCAGGGCCGCAACATGGCCGGCGCGCGCGCCCTGTGGCGCGCCACCGGCATGAAAGACGGCGACTTCGACAAGCCCATCGTCGCCGTCGTCAACTCGTTCACCCAGTTCGTGCCCGGCCACGTGCACCTGAAAGACCTGGGCCAGCTGGTGGCGCGCGAGATCGAAGCGGCCGGCGGCGTGGCCAAGGAATTCAATACCATCGCCGTCGACGACGGCATCGCCATGGGCCACGGCGGCATGCTCTATTCGCTGCCCTCGCGCGACCTGATCGCCGACTCCGTCGAATACATGGTCAACGCCCACTGCGCCGACGCCATGGTGTGCATCTCCAATTGCGACAAGATCACCCCCGGCATGCTGATGGCCGCCATGCGCCTGAATATTCCCGTGGTGTTCGTCTCGGGCGGGCCGATGGAGGCGGGCAAGGTGGTCAAGGTGGTCAACGGCGGCCAGAAAATCATCAAGCTCGACCTGATCGACGCCATGATCAAGGCGGGCGACAGCAGTGTCTCGGACGCCGACGTGGCCGAAATCGAGCGGGCCGCCTGTCCCACCTGTGGCTCGTGCTCGGGCATGTTCACGGCCAATTCCATGAACTGCCTGACCGAGGCGCTGGGCCTGGCCCTGCCGGGCAACGGCACCATCGTCGCCACCCACAGCGACCGCAAGGAACTGTTTCTGAAGGCGGGCCGCCTGATCGTCGAACTGGCCAAGCGCCACTATGAGCAGGACGATTACTCGGTGCTGCCGCGCTCGATTGCCACCAAGGCGGCGTTCGAAAACGCCATGGTGCTCGACGTCTCGATGGGCGGCTCGACCAACACCGTGCTGCACCTGCTGGCCGCCGCCCACGAGGCGCAGGTGGCGTTCACCATGGCCGACATCGACCGCATTTCGCGCAAGGTGCCGTGCCTGTGCAAGGTGGCGCCGATGACGGACAAATACCACATCGAAGACGTCCACCGCGCCGGCGGCATCGTCGCCATCCTGGGCGAACTGGCGCGCGCGGGACTGCTCGACACTTCGCTGCCGACCATCCACAGCCCGTCGCTGGGCGCGGCGATCGAGCACTACGACATCACCCGCAGCGACGACCCCGCGGTGCACCAGTTGTTTCGCGCCGCCCCCGGCGGCGTGCCCACCCAGGTGGCGTTTTCGCAAGGCGAGCGCTACCTGGCAAACGATCTCGATCGCAGCAACGGCTGCATCCGCGACCGTGCCCATGCCTACTCGCAGGACGGCGGCCTGGCCGTTTTATATGGCAACATCGCCGAGAAGGGCTGCATCGTCAAGACGGCCGGCGTCGACGACAGCATCCTCAAGTTTTCCGGCAAGGCGCGCGTGTTTGAAAGCCAGGACGATGCCGTCGAAGCGATCCTGGGCGACCTGGTCGTCGCCGGCGACGTCGTCATCATCCGCTACGAAGGCCCGAAAGGGGGGCCCGGCATGCAGGAAATGCTGTACCCGACGTCCTACATCAAGTCGAAGGGCCTGGGCAAGGCATGTGCGCTGTTTACCGATGGGCGTTTCTCGGGCGGCTCGTCCGGCCTGGTGATCGGCCACGCCTCGCCGGAAGCGGCAGAGGGCGGCGCCATCGGCCTGGTGGAGGAGGGCGACATGGTCGACATCGACATCCCCGCGCGCACCATCAATCTGCGGGTGTTGGCCGAACAGCTGGCGCACCGCCGCGCCGCCATGGACGCGCGCGGCCCCGACGCCTGGCAGCCGCTGGGACGCGAACGCTATGTGTCGCAGGCGCTGCAGGCGTATGCGGCGCTGACCACGTCGGCCGACCGGGGCGCGGTGCGCGACCTGGCGCAGCTGCGCCGCTGATACGTACAGCGGCGCGCGGGCCGCTTATTTTGCCGGGTCGTTCAGGTCGTTCAGTTCCACGCTGCGACCGTCTTCACTGAGCACGCCGCCGGCCAGCACGACGGTCGAGGTGCCGCCCGGCTTGGGCGTGACCACGGTGATGGCGTCGCCCCGCTGGGCAAATTCCGCCTGGGCCGCGCAACTGCCAAAGTGCGGCGTCGCCCTGACCTGGCCCGCCTCGGCCAGCAGGAAGAAGAAGCGCGTTTCGCAGCTGGTGCCGCGCCCGCCGCTGCTGGCCATCAGGATCGCTTCGCGACCCTGCGACAGGGTGAACGCGCGCAGCGGGAACTGCCAGTTCGCATCATCGCCCTTGAACAGGGCTTTGCCGTCGAGCGTGACGAAGCGCTGCGCGGGCCGCGCCGTGTTGCGCGCCAGCGTGCCGGCCACGGTATCGATCGTGGCGGGCAGGTCGGTGGCATTGCTGTCGATCGTGCCGTCCGGCCGGAACGCCTGCAGCGCTGGCTCGCCCGCCTGCGCGTGCTGACGCGCTTTGACGGTATAGGCCTGGTAGGCGGGAATGGCGATCGCGGCGAAAATGCCCAGGCCGGCCATGCCGAAGGTGAGTACCAGCGCCCAGATGGACCAGCGTCGCTGCACCCGGTTGAAATGTTCCAGGCTGTCCCAGCTGGCGTTTTTCCACGCCATTTCGCGCCCCTTGATGCCCAGCCAGATGGCCACGAGCACGCCCACGTAAGGAATCAGGGCCAGCAGGCCGATCCAGGTGCGGTTGCCGATCGCCCAGATCCAGTTGAGCAGGAAGGCGCCCCAGCTCCACCCCTTGACGCCGTCCGGGATGGCGCCCGCGTCGGTGCCGCCACCGGGCAGCATGCGCGACAGGGGCGCTGCGGCGGCGCCGGCGACTGCCATGCCACAGCCGCTACAAACCACATTGGCGTCGTCCTGCTGTAGTGCGCATGAAGTACAAATCATGGTGTCCTCTTGATGGTGAATGTCTGGTATGCCCGATGTCAGGCCGCGCCGTGCATACCAGGGCGAACGCGCCTGCGTTTATAACATGCCAATGTTGCGTTTGCAAAACTGCTTGCAAAACGATCAAGACGCATCGCAGCCCGCCCCGCTCAGTCGCGCCCGCCTGGCGCGGGCGCCTCCGATAACTCAGCTGGTAGCAGCACGCCGCGGTTGACCACGCTGAGTGTCAAGCCTGGAAATGGCGCCACCACGGCATTGGCGTTCTGGCGCAGCGCTGGCTGATCCGTACCGCTACTCTGGCTGGCCATCCTGATCATGCCAACGTTGCATTTGTAAAAATTCCTCAATAAACGATCGATGATCTGACCAGACGCAGCGCGGCAAGAACAAGTCCGTGAGCAGAGTTGCAGGATGGTCCGCGAGTGCGACGCCGAAGGGTCTCAGTCCGATCGACTTGCAAGATCAATGGCGCACCGGCGCCTGGATGTTCCGGGATGGGTTTCGCGATATCCGGGCAAGGTCCACTCCACGCAAGACTCATGGCGAAGTGGACTGATGATCGACTTGTGTTTAATGCACGGCCTTTAACCGAAAATGATGGATCAAGAGCTCTAAAGAAATCGCAGTGATTCACATTGCTAACCCAAGGCTTTCATAGTAGAGTATAGCAATATCAATACGAACAAATTATTAATATCTCAGGTAATTTCTGTGTGTTGATGTTATGTTGACCAAATTTTCTTGCCGTATGCGCGGGCGCTTGTTTGGTGGCAATCCCGTATCAGAAGCACCAAACTACGCCCGGTTGCGCTCGACTGCCTCCTCTGCTTCTCCTCTGTCGACATGGCCACTAACACGGTCAGTCTCATTGCCTTGACACCCTTCTCCGCGATTGCCAGCCACACCATAAAATCCATCGAATTCAAGTTGGTTTTATTGGCGCTGCCATATTGAAAAAATGGCACGAGATTATAAATAATAATGGAAAATAAAATGAAAAAACGATTTTTGGTCGCTGCCCTCGTGACTGGCATTTTTCTTTGGGGTTGTGGCGGCGGAGGTGGTGGTTCAGTGAATAATGGTGGAGCAGTTTCATTGCCTGCTGAAAATTCCTACATACTTGCAGGTCATGCGCAGAAAGGTCCGTTTGCCATAGGATCGCAGATTTCCGTCAATGAACTGAATTCGACCTTAAGTCCGACCGGTAAAACTTTTAATGTTTCTACTTCTGATAACTTGGGAAGTTTTACTGTCCCTTTGAAAGTAAGTACCTCGCAAGTTGAAATCATTGGCAGTGGTTATTATATGGATGAATTGACCGGGCAATTATCCGTTTCGCAGATTTCACTTCGTGCAATTGCCGACCTTGGTGTCAATGCAATGCCGACGGTAAATGTTCTAACATCATTGCAGGTGCCACGCCTCAGAGCGCTTGTGGCGCAAGGAAAGACTTATGCTGAAGCCAATGCGCAATCGCAATCCGAGGTGTTGTCATTTTTTGGAATAGATTCTGGAAGAGTCAATTCTTTTGCAAGCTTCTACTCCATGAATATTGCTGGCAATAAAGATTCGGATGCAGTTCTTATGGCAGCTTCAGTCATTCTTTCACAAATGGCCAGCGACGCAGCCAGGAGTAACGGGACCAATCAGGCGTCTGAACTATCAAATTACATCAATACAATAGCTGCGCAAATTTCGATTAGTGGTGCCGTTACCACGCCATCAATTACAACGGCAAAAGAATTGGCAGCCTCAAAAATTAACTTTGCATTAATCAGGGCCAATCTGGATACGTACTACATTAAAAATGGCGTGACAATCGTTGCCGCGAATTTCGAAGAGTGGATCGATCAAAGTGGTTCAGGCGTACTTCCACAACGACTCGTGCCAGTCACCGGACTCAGTTTTCCGCCGATTACAGAGGCAAGTCCTGGGCAAATTATCACTAGCAGCCAAATCATCGTGGCTGGTTTGGGAGCAGGAGTTGCTGCGCCTGTTATTGTGAGTGCAGGAGCGACGCTTATAAAAAACAACACTGCTGTAGTTGGATTATTTTCTCAGGTTAAAAATGGAGACATTATTGCTTTGCGTGCGACGTCGCCTGGCTATGGGTTAAGCAGCACAACTTCAATCTCAATTGGATCATCCTCAGCAATATGGACTCTGACGAGTCAAAAGCTGAGTGGCATAATTAGTGGCTTAACAGGGGCCGGCCTGGTTCTGCAAAATAATGGGGCCGATAATATTGCGATTTCCAGCGGCGCAACCAGCTTTTCTTTCCCTGCTTCGCTTGCGAGTGGCGCGACCTATAGTGTAAGCATACTTGCGCAACCAAATTCACCAGCTCAGCTTTGCGGAATCAGCAATGGTTCCGGAATGGTTGGATCGGCAACAAGTAAAATTTCGATCAATTGCTATGCTGCCGGACCAGCGAACATCGCTGTGATGGCTGGCGATTTGCAATCGGTCGTACAGCATTCTTTGTTGCCGAAGCCGATCACAGTAATTGTGACAGATTACCTTGGCAAGCCTGTTATTGGTACCCCGGTGTCATTTTCAGCGACGCCAGGGAGTGGCTATATTGCTCCAGTATTTGTAAATACAGACAGCCTTGGAAGGGCCAGTTGGAGTGGGTATATTCATTCAGTTGGGCAGAAAATAGATGCGGCCGTGGCGGGCGTCAGTGCTGTCACCTTCAGTATGAACGTGACGCCTGGCTCTCATTTGTATGATGGCGCTTATAGTTGCGCCACTTCTACCGCAGATTTCACAATAAAGATTGTCAATGGAATATTTGATAGTTCGGCTTCAATTGTATTCAACGTTTATAAAATTTCCGGATCTGTCAATGAAATCGATGGTGCCCTCACTGGATCCTTGTCATCCGTATCCAGATCTGGAACGACTTACCTGACTGGTCAAATGGCCGTTGACGTATTTCAGCATGCCACAGCTTCTGGCAATGCGGACACCCCATACAACACGATGGATCCATTCCGTGGGGCGTGGACCTGCAATAGAAATTAGTGTTTGGCGCATCAGTGCGATTTCATCAGTTGAGGTTACGTTGAGGCCAAATCATGCATCGGCATCCCATCGGCCCGACTAGGGACGCCGCCCGCGCTGGTTTTCGCGCCGATCTGCCGCGCTGGCGCCAGCTCGTCACGCCCGCCTGGCTGGCCAGCCTGATCGCGGGCGCGGCGCCGGCGGCGGCCCCGGCGGGGGAATGGCGCCTGCTCGAAGCGGGCTTCGGTGCGCTGGCGCAGTACCAGGGTGGCCACATTGCCGGCGCCGCGTATGTCGACACCACGCAGATCGAAGGCGGCGTGCTGTGGAACAAGCTCGACGACGCCGTGCTGTTGCAACTGTTGCTGGCGCACGGCATTGCCTGCGATGTCACCGTGGTGCTGTATGGCCGCAACAACCTGGCCGCCGCGCGCCTGGCCCATGTGCTGCTGTACGCGGGGGTGGCGGACGTGCGCCTGCTCGATGGTGGCCTGGCCGGCTGGCGCGGCGCCGGCCTGCCGCTCACGCAGGCTTCGCCAGCGCCGGCGCGCCCGGCGGCGTCGTTCGGCGCGCCGTTTCCCGGCCGGCCCGACTACCTGTTCGACATGGCCCGGGCGCGCGCCATGCTGGCGCAGCCCGACGGCGTGCTGGTGAGCACGCGCACCTGGAACGAGTTCGTCGGCAAGTACTCCGGCTATCCCTACATCGCCGCACGCGGCGACATCGCCGGCGCCCGCTGGGGCCGCGCCGGCGCCGGCGACGACATCAACAGCATGAGCGCGTTCCACGACGACGCCGGCCGCATGCGCCCCGCCGCGCAGATCCGCCGCATGTGGCAGGCGGCCGGCATCGATGCGCAGCAGCACGCGGTGTTTTATTGCGGCACCGGCTGGCGTGCCTCGCTGGCTTTCTTTTATGCCTGGCTGATGGGCTGGGAGCGGATCGCCGTGTTCGACGGCGGCTGGTGCGAGTGGAGCCGCGACGGCGCCAATCCGGTGCGCTGCCGCATCGACGAGGACGCGGCCAGGGCGTCCGCCTGCGCATCGGACCAGCGCTCGCCATTTGACGGCGCGCAAGGAAACTGCATGGTGTCGCCTCCTGTGATCTGACAGGTTTCGGCAAGTTCGGACAGGGGTATTGTCAACAGCCCCGGGCACGTCAGCGTGGCCTGCCCGGCGCCGATCGCCGTTCCCCTGACCTGGAAAGTCCCCGACCATGTGCATGCCCACCTTTCGCCGGATCCTGCTCGTTTGCATGCTTCTGCTGTTGTCCGCCTGTGGCGGTGGCGACAGCGATCCACCGGCGGTCGCACCGGCAATCAGCGTGCAACCGCAGGCCAGCCCGAAGGTGTCGGGGCAGGCGCTGACCCTGACGGTGACGGCCACCGGCAGCACGCCACTGCACTACCAGTGGCAACGCGACGGCGCCGAGATCGCCGGCGCCACCGGCGCCAGCTACACGATCGCCGCCCTCGCCACGGCCGACGACGGCGCCCGCATCAACGTCAAGGTCAGCAATGGCGCCGGCACCGTTACCTCCGACACGGTGACGCTGGCGGTGACGTTCCTGTCCAAGGACGACCTGGTGGCGCCCACGCCGGCGGTGAGCTTTTCGGCCGTGCGCCCCGCCTCGGGCGACACCGTCCAGCTGGTGGTCGAACTGGCCAACGCCAGCGCCATCAGTGTCACGCCCGTGGGCGAGGGCTGCGGTGGCCTGCGCGCCGGCAGCGTGGCCGGCGCCCGCCTGGCCACCAGCGCCGCGGTCGGCGATGTGGGCGTGTGCATCGTCTCGGCCGACATCACCACCGCCAGCGGCACCGCCACCTATACCAACGAATTTACCGTCACGCCGCGCGCGCTGTCCGGGCAAGGCTTGTCGTTCAAAAATGGCGTGTATTTCCCCAGCGGCGCATTTGCCGGCACGCTGGCCAATTCCACCGTGATCAGCCAGGTCGTCATCCCCCAGTCCCTCATCAATGGCGGCACCGGCATCATTTATGTCGACGCGGCCAATCCGGCGCTGAGCACCAAGGCCGTGTTCAAGATCAGCGCGGTGCCCGGTTATTTCGTCGCCAATGGCGTGGTCGAAGGCGGGCGCATCCGCTTCGACCTGGCGGTGGCGCCCAGCTTCCTCAAGGATGGCGCCGCCACCTCGCAGCGCACCGTGTCGGCGCAGCTGGTGGGCGCCGATGGCACGCTGAGCCAGCCGGTGCTGGCCAATGCCACGTTCTTGCGCGTGGGCAGCGGGCCGCTGCAGATTTCGCTGTCGTTCGACCATAGCGACGATGTTGACTTGCACGTCGTCACGCCAGGCAATGAGGAAATTTTTTACGCCAGCCGAAGCGATGCGACGGGGGGGCAGCTTGACCTCGACAGCAATGCCGGCTGTCGTCTCGACCATGTCAACAACGAAAATATCGTCTGGGCCGCCGACGCGCAACCGCGGGCGGGGCGCTACAAGGTGCGCGTCGACCTGTACGAATCGTGTTCGCAGGCCCCCGTCAATTACACGCTCAAGGTGGTCAATTGCGGCGTCGTGTCGACCTATACGGGCAGTTTCGTGCCCGCCAATGCGGACTTCGGCGGCCTGGGCAGCGGCAGGGAGGTGGCCCAGGTCGACTACGCCCCCTGCAGCGGCTTTTCCGTGGCCGGCCGCGCCACCTACGACGATTACCCGGTGGCGCTGACCGGCCCGGCGACGACGGCCACCGAATTGCCGATTCGCCACGCCACGGTGGAAGTACGCCAGCTGGCCGGCGACACCCTGCTCGCGACCACGTCCACCGACGAAAACGGCGACTACAGCGCCCGCTTCAGCATGGCCACGCCGGCAAAATACTATGTGAAAGTAATCGCCAGCCAGGACAATGCCAGCGTGCGCCAGAAAGTGGTGAATGCCGCCGGCGCGCTGTACGCCATCCGCAGCGCCGAACTCGACGCTGCGGTGACGGCGCAGGTGGTGCAGGCGGACTTGCGGGCCCGCCGCGATGCCTCGTTCGCCGAGGCGTTCAATATTTTCGACCTGGGCGTGAACGCCTTCAAGGAAAGCGCTTCGCACGTGACGCTCAGCCTGCCCGTGCTGACGTGGCAGTGGACCCGCGGCGGCGCCACCTGCGGCGGCCTGGCCAGCTGCTACCGGCACAGCGAGGCGAAAATCTTCGTGCTCTCCACGGTGGCCGACGAAGACGCCTACGACGACGCCGTGCTGGCCCACGAGTTCGGTCACTTCTTCATGCAACACCTGTCGGCCGAGCGCCTCACCGGCGGCGAGCACAGCTCGAGTCGCCGCTCGCCGCCCCAGCTGGCCTGGAGCGAGGGCGCCGCCACCTTCTTCGGCCAGCAGGTGCTGCGCAGCCCGCAATATCTTGACAGCAACGCCGTCACCACGTTTGCCCTGAACCTGGAAACCCTGCCTGCCGCCGTGCCAGTGGGCACCGCCGGGGGCGCCCTCGATGGCACTCTGTCGGAGGCGACGGTGGCGGCGATTTTGTGGGATATTGCCGATAATGCGCAAGACAGCGTGGCGCAGGGAGCCACCACGGTCAAAGACGTGATCAGCAACGGCGACGCGGTGTTTGCCACCTTGCTAGGCATGAAAGGCGGCACCGACCGCGCCGCCGCCGGCCCGGAGCTGGTCGATTTCCTCGACATTTACCTGTGCAAGAATTACGCTGTGTGGGAAGCGACGGCCGGCAGCAATTTCCGTGGCCTCATTACCATCATCAATGGTTTCCCCTACACCACCGCAGGCAAACCGGCATGCCAACCCTAGGGGCCGCACCTTGATCAACTACTGGAAGCGACTCCTGCTGGCGGCTTGCCTGGCGCAGGCCGCCATCGCCCATGCCGGCAGCGCCATCCTGGCCGCGCCCGTCAAGGCGCACCTGACGATGCATCCGGCGGTGGCGCCAGTGGGCGCCGCCACCGTGGCGCGCCTGCGCCTGACGCTGCTCGACGATGTGCCCCACCTGGCCATTGCCATCACCGCGCGCGGCTGCCTGGACGAACTGGGCGGGGCCGTTCCCGCCGCGATCGAGCAGGGCAGGAAAGGCGCCGTCGTCACCATCAGCGCGCGTTTCAAGGTGCGCCAGGCGGGGCCGTGCGACGTCATCGCCGAGGTGATCACGGTGGACGATCAGCGCAACCGCTTCGGCTCCGTGTTCGGCGTCACCGTCAATCCGGCGCCGGCCAGTTCAGGCACGCACCGCAAGGGCGTCACCGCCAGCGGCGAGCACACGGTGGAGGCGCCGGCGGCGCGCTAGTGTTGCCGGCGGGGGGGCGAAGCTGTTTGCATATTGCTGCTCGGCAGTTTGCTATGATGGCCATTCCGACCACACCCGAGGAAGCTATCATGGCGAAGTTCTCTCCCACGGCCGCCCCGCGCGCCTTGCCCGTCTCGCGCATGCGGCGCGGTGCCACCGTGCTGCTGACCACGCTCACCCTGTCAATCGTGATCGGCGCGCCAACGGCGCTGGCGAAAACCCCGCTGGCCACCGGCACGGGCGGCGCGGTGGCCACCATCAGCGCGGCGGCGTCGCAGTCGGCCATGACGATCTTGAACGGCGGCGGCAATGCCATCGATGCCGCGGTGGCGGCAGCGGCCACCCTCGGGGTCACCGATCCGTTTAGCTGCGGCATCGGCGGCGGCGGCTTCATGGTCATTTACCTGGCAAAGCAGCAGCGCGTGGTCACCATCGATTCGCGTGAAATGGCGCCGGCCGCATTCACACCGGCCGTGTTCTTGCAGGACGGGAAGCCGATCGATTTCGACAGCGCCGTCGCCAGCGGCGCGGCCGTCGGCGTGCCCGGCACCGTGCGCGGCTGGCACGAGGCATTGAGCCGGTACGGCAGCCGGTCCTTCAGGCAGGTGCTGGCGCCGGCAATCAGGACGGCACGCCAGGGTTTTACCGTGAATGAAACTTTCAATCGTTTGACGACCGAAAATGAAATAAAATTTCGCCAGTTTGCGGGCGCCAGCGCCTTGTACTTGAGCGGCGGCAAGGCCTTGCCGGTCGGCACCGTGATCCGCAATCCCGGCATGGCGCGCGCCTACAGCGAGATCGCCGCGCGCGGCACGGCGGCTTTTTATGGCGGCCCGATGGCGCAGGCCATCGTCGACGCCGTGCAGCGTCCGCCCATGGTGGGTGGGGCCACGGTGCGGGCAGGGCAGATGCGCCTGGCCGACCTGGCCAATTATGAAGCGCGCATTCGCCAACCGGTTCACTCGACCTATCGGGGTTACGACTTGTACGGCATGGCCGAGCCCAGCAGCGGCGGCATGGCGGTGGCCGAGGCGCTCAATATCCTCGAGGGCTACGACCTGAAAGCGATGGCGCGGCCCCAGGTGGAACATTTGTACGTGGAAGCGAGCCGGCTGGCCTTTGCCGACCGCAATGCCTACCTGGGCGACCCCGAATATGTCGAGGCGCCCGTCGCCGGCCTGCTCGATAAAGCTTATGCGGCCCAACGGCGCGCCCTGATCGATGTGAACCAGGCGGCCACGCGCGCCAGCGCCGGCGACCCCTACCTGTTCCAGGACGACCAGAGCGTGCCCTTGCGGCCGGCCGCGGCGCGTCCGCCACGCCAGGAAAGCGCCCACACCACCCACTTCACGGTGTCCGACAAGGACGGCAATATCGTCTCCTACACCTTTACCATCGAGTCATGGGGTGGCAGTGGCATCGTCGTGCCCGGTTACGGTTTTCTGCTGAACAATGAAATGACGGACTTCGATTTCAGCGGTCCTCACCCGAACGTGCCGGAAGCGGGCAAGCGACCGCGCAGCAGCATGGCGCCCACCATTGCCCTGAAAAACGGCAAGCCGGCCTTCACCATCGGCAGTCCCGGCGGCGCCACCATCATCACCACGGTGCTGCAGACCATCGTCAATCACGTCGACCTGGGCATGCCGATGAACGAAGCCATCGACGCGCCCCGCATCAGCGAGCGCAACGGCGCCGCCAGTTCGGTCGAGCCCGGTTTCGCCGCCAGCGCGCAGGGCCAGGCGCTGGCGCGCATGGGCCACCGCTGGGACGCCGAAGCGGAAGAGATCGGCGCCGCCAATGCGCTGGTGTTCCATGCCGACGGCAGCGTGACGGCGGTCAGCGAAAGCCGCCGCCACGGGGGCGGGGCGGCGCTGGTGCAGCGGACCGGGCACTGAGTTCAGTCGAACATTTCCCCGGTGGTGCGGGCGAAGGTGCGGGTGAACAGATTGAATAGTTCGAGTCCCTCGGGCGACTCGAGGTAGGCGTTGGCCCGGGTCGCCAGCACGCCCAGCGATTCGCCGTCCGACAGCGCCGCTTCCCAGCCGTCGGCGCGCATCTGGCCTTCCAGCCAGTCGATGTTGGCCGACATCGCTTCCTTGATGACGTGCTCGAGCAGGCGGGCCACCTTGGCGGTGTCGACGGGGCGGCGCATGCCCAGCGCGGCAATAAAATGCCGCAACTGTGGGTCGTTGTCGTCGCGCGACGTTTCCTTCGCTTGCGTCGTCGTCAGGTGCGAGTGGTCGAGGCTGGCCTCAGTGGCCTCAGTGGCGGCGGGGGCGGTGTAATCGGTGGTCATGGCAGCTCCGTGATGGTTGGTTTCTTAGCATGATGCCACGGTAGGACGCGGTCTGTTCGCTATCTAACCGCCTGTCCCATCGATCTCGCCCGTGTCGACGGTCGTGGTTTTTGCGCGCCGTGTCTGTTGAGCCTTAACAACAAACTTTTCCTGACACCCCTGTATGTATTCGGGGCTGCTATGCTTGATCGCAAGAAGCAGGACAGCGCCGTGTCGGATCCGACCGACAAACAGGCGGGAAAGCTTGAGGCGCTTATGTGGCCCAGGCGACAGAAGTTTCGGCGGCAATTGGCCATGCTGTCCTGGTGCAGGCCCCGTGCCTGGTCTGGAGTGTTGCTCATGAAATTAACTGCCCTGGTGTTCGCCCTGCTTGGCGCAAGCGTTGGCAGTGCAGCGGCACAACATGCAGCGACCGTCTACGGTGTGCTCGATGCGGGCGTCGTCAGCGAACGGGGCTGCGCCAGCAATTGCAGCGTGCGCGTCGACAGCGGCATGGCGTCCGCCTCGCGCGTGGGCGTGCGCGGCAGCGAAGCCATCGACGGCAATCTGGCCGTGGTCTACGGTCTCGAAGCGGGCGTCCAGCTCGACAGCGGCCACGCCGACCAGGGCGGCCGCCTGTTCGGCCGCCAGGCCTATGTCGGCATCCAGGGCGCGGCGGGTACGCTCTCCGTGGGCCGCCAGCAAAACCTCCAGTACAGCGCGGTCACGGAAGTGGGCGACCCGTTCAAGGGCGGCACCGCCGGCAGCGCCACCAACCTGATCGGCACTGCCGGGCGCCGCGAAGACAACAGCATCCATTACACCAGCGGCGCCGTGCACGGCGTCTCGGCGGCCGCCTCGTATGCGCGTGACGAGCCGGCCACGCCAGCGGCCGGCAAGCCGCTGGCGATGGCGGGCAACCGTAGCTGGGGCCTGTCGGTGGGCGTCGCGGCGGGCGCACTGGTGTTGCGGGCAGCGCACCAGAACCGCAGTGTGGCCGGCGTGGCACCGTCCACCCAGATGGGCAACAACAGCCTGGACGCCAAAAATTCCGTGCTGGCGGCGAACATGCGGATGGGCTTCGGCACCGCCTACGCCGCCTACAGCGTCAGCCGGGGCGCCGCCAGCTCGCCCTTGTGGAATCCCGACAATCCCTACAGCGCGGCGATCGCCTCGACGCCGTCGACGGACAGCCGCGACATGCTCGTTGGCCTGGCCGTGCCCTGCGGCGGCGCCACCTTGCTCGCCTCGTTCATCCGCAAGAACGACCGCGATGCGGCCAACCAGGACGCCAGGCAGGTGGCGCTGGGCGCCACCTACGCGTTGTCGCGGCGCACCGATTTCTACGCCGCCTACTCGCGCATCAACAACCGCGCCGGCGCCGCTTACACGGTCGGTAACGCCTCGGCCCCGGGCGGTGGGTCGTCGGCGGTCAATGTCGGCATGCGCCACGCATTTTGAGGCGTGCTGCTTGTGCGCGGGATTTTCCCGAAGTTCGTTAGACTCTGCTCACTATTGATCGTGATCGGGAGTTGACATGAGCGGCATCAGCACACTAGACCCGGATAATTTTCCGGAAATGCCAGACCGCAGTCTGGGCAAGGGCCATGGGACCGAGTCGCTGGGGCCGAGCGACAATTCCGATTCGGGCAGCGACGTCACCGGCGGCCCCGGTTTTGCCGTCGGCATCGACGAAGACCTGTTTCCCGGACTGGAGCGGGGCACCAACGAAGATTATTCCTTCGGCCATGGCAGTGACACCGCCGGCGCCGACATGGGCGACGCCGATCTCGACAGTGATACCGATGCGGGCGGCACGGGCGAACGCGCCGCTGCCGGACGCGACGGCAACGTGCGCGACGGCGCCGACATCGGTACCGATTCGATCGAATCGATCGACGACCTGCCGCTGACGGACGACGATCTGGCGTTCATGAAGACCAAGCCGGACTGATCCGACGACCCGAGAAAAAAGCGCTGTCATCGTTGGCTGAAACGGCGGGACCCACAGCCAACAGTGAATGCGCGAAAAAAAACGGCCACGCAAGCGAACTTGCGCGGCCGTTTTTGATTGGTACAGGGATCAGGCCAGCTTGGCCTTGAAGAAATCCATGGTGCGCTGCCAGGCCAGCTTGGCGGCGGCCGGATCGTAGCGGGGCGTGGTGTCGTTATTAAAGCCGTGCTCGGTGGCCGGATAGACGAAGTATTGATAGTCGACCTTGGCCGCCTTCAGGGCTGCCTCGTAGGCGGGCCAGCCGGCGCGGATGCGTTCGTCTTTTTCGGCATCGTGAATCATCAGGGGCACGCGGATTTTCGGCACTTCGCTCGCCGGTGCTTGCTGACCATAAAAGGCCACGGCAGCGCCGATTTTCGGCGTGACGGTGGGCAGGTAATTGGCGATGCCGCCGCCGTAGCAAAAGCCGACCACGCCCACTTTGCCGCTGGCATTGGGCAAAGTGGCGGCGATGCTGCTCGCTTCGACAAAGTCGGCGCGCGTCTTGGTCTGGTCCAGCTTGGCGAACAGTTCACGTGCCTTGTCTTCGTCGCCGGGGTAGCCGCCCAGCGGAAACAGGGCGTCGGGGGCGAAGGCGATGAAACCGTCGAGGGCGACCCGGCGCGCGATGTCTTCGATGTGGGGATTGAGACCGCGGTTTTCATGCACCACCAGGACCACGGGCAGCTTGCCGGCCGCCTTGGCCGGTTCGACCAGGTAGCCGCGCAGCTTGCCGTAACCGCTCGGCGATGGAAATTCGACGAAGCTGGCCTTGATGCGGGCGTCGTTCGGTGCGACCATTTGCGCCGCGAAACTGGGCGACAGGGCCGTCAGCAGCGATGCCGCGGTGGCGCCACCGACGGCGTAGCGGCCAGCCTGGGCCAGAAATCCACGACGGTCGAGCTGGCCGTGCACGTATTGGTCGAACAGTTTCAGCACTTCCGGATCAAAGTCGCTGGCAGTGAGTCGGGTCATCGGGCAAGTCTCCTGGGGGTGGCATGGTCGGCGCCTGCTATGGGCGTATTGGCAAGATCATACACAGGTTGGCGGCGCCATGCAGCGGGGCTGAACGGCGCGCGCGCGCGCGTCCCGGCGATTGCGGACGGACCCGATCAGACGCTGCGCACCCCGTGCCGGGGCCGGCGGCGGCTCCCCCGCCCATAAAAAAACGCAGCCCGCCGGGGCGGGACTGCGCTAACACCATCGAGGAGAGAGGCGGGGTAAGGATCAGGGCAGGACGACAAAAACAGGACGACAAAAGCGGGACAACAAAAGCGGGACAACAAAAGCGGGACAATAAAAGCGGGACAACGAAATCGGGACAAGCAAAGCGGGACAACAAAAGCAAGGCAAGCAAAGCAGGACAGCCTGCGCAGGACAGCCTGCGCAGGGCCAGGCTCGCTTATTTTTTGCCCGGCTGATAGATCTGGTCAAAAATGCCGCCATCGGCGAAGTGGGCCTTTTGTGCCTTCGGCCAGCCGCCGGCTACTTCCTCAATGTTGAACAGTTTGACTTTCGGGAACTGGGCCGCGTACTTGGTGGCGAATTTTTCCACCACCGGACGGTAATAATGCTTGGCGGCGATTTCCTGGCCTTCGTCGCTGTACAGATATTGCAGGTAGGCCTCGGCCACCTTGCGGGTGCCGCGCTTGTCGACCACCTTGTCGACCACGGAGACGGGCGGCTCGGCCAGGATGCTCACGGACGGGGCGACAATTTCCACCTTGTCCGGGCCCAGTTCCTTGATGGCCAGCAGCGCTTCGTTTTCCCAGGCGATCAGGACGTCGCCGATGCCGCGTTCGACAAACGTGGTGGTGGCGCCCCGTGCGCCGGAGTCGAGCACGGGCACGTTGCGATACAGCTTGCCGATGAAGTCGCGCGCGCTCGCTTCCGAAGCACCCGGTTGACGCAGGGCGTAACCCCAGGCAGCGAGGTGATTCCAGCGGGCGCCGCCCGAGGTTTTCGGGTTGGGCGTGATGACGGAAATGCCCGGTTTGATCAGGTCGTTCCAGTCCTTGATGCCTTTTGGATTGCCCTTGCGAACCAGGAACACGATGGTCGAGGTGTAAGGCGCGCTGTTGTGCGGCAGGCGTTTTTGCCAGGCGGGGATGATGTAGCCGCGCTCGCTGATGGCGTCCACGTCGCTGGCCAGCGCCAGCGTGACCACATCGGCATCGAGGCCGTCGATGACGGAGCGGGCCTGTTTGCCGGAACCGCCGTGCGATTGCTTGACGGTGACGGTATCGCCCGTCTTGGCTTTCCATTGGCGGGCGAAAGCGCTGTTGAAATCCTGGTACAACTCACGGGTCGGATCGTAGGACACGTTGAGCAGGGTGATATCGGCCGCCATCGCTGCCTGTGATACAAGCAAGACCGCGAGGACTGTTTGACTTATTTTTTTGAGCAGCATGGTCGAAATCTTTCGTGACTAGGGAAACGCCAGCGTACGCATAGCTTGCCTGGAAGGGAACGAAGGAAATCAAGTGAAGATATGTGTTTTTTGGTGCCTAGTGAAACAGGCAGCTGGTGCGTGCTGCCATCCGACGGTGATTGACGGGCCGCGCCCGCCGTGCGAAGGTGCGCTGCGCTCGGTGATGCCACCGTCCGCAGTCGCCCGCCGCGCGCTGCAAGAACAGGTGCTTAGTGCGCTTTCGATAAAATCAGCAACCAGCGGCGCAGCAACAGCACTTCCAGATGGCCAGGCTCGACGCCGGTGTCACACTCGATGACAGGATTGACCGCATAGAAGCGCTTGCGGAAGTCGCGGGTCACCAGCACTTCACGGCGGCCGAAGCGCAAGGTGAAGGAACTGGGAGCGTATTGCTTGCCGAAAGCGTTGTTCAAGGTGGTCATGATGGCGTCCTTTTGGAGTGGGGGCTGATGTGTTGTCCAGTGATCCAAGAATAGCATAACCACTGTATAAATCCACAGCTACTGTACAAATACCCAGTTAATTTTGATATTGTCGTTTTTACGCAAAGGTTTCCCCACCAATGTCTTTATGGACACGTTTTCAGCGTTTCACCGCCGCTCGCCTGTCGCCCGAAGGGGTGGCCGGCGCCCACCTGACACTCGGTGTCGTCATGCTCTTTCTCGGTACCCTGGCGTTCGGCCTGATCGCCGACGATGTCGTCTCCGGCGCAGAACTGGTGCGGCTGGACGTCGCCGTGGCCAACTGGTTGCACGTGCGCGCCACCCCGGCCATGACGGCGTTCATGCTGGGGGTGTCGTTCTTTCACGGCGGAATTGCCGGCGCCCTGTTGGCGCTGTCCTTGCTTGTGGTGTTCTATGTGCGCAAGCTGCGCTGGTGGCTACTTGCCGGAATGATCATCCTGCCGGGCGGCACCTTGCTCAATGTGCTGATAAAGTATAGTTTTCAGCGCGCGCGGCCCACCTTCGACGCACCGTTGCTGACCCTGACCACCTACAGTTTTCCCAGTGGTCACACGGCCTTTGCCGCCATGTTTTATGGCTTGCTGGCCTGCGTGCTGGTGGCGCACCTGCGCGGTGCCGCCGCGCGCGCCGCGGTGGTGCTCGCGGCAGGCGCAATGGTGGCGCTGGTGGGCTTGAGCCGCATGTACCTGGGCGTGCATTACCTGTCCGATGTGCTGGCGGCGACCGCCGAAGGCTGTATCTGGCTGGCCATCTGCATCACCACCGTGTCGACCTTGCGCCGACGCCGCCTGGGCCGGCCGGACTGATCCGGCCCGCCCCCCAATGAGGAGTAGAACCTGGACGATTTGAACAAGCCGCAAGCGCTGACGCCGGGCGCGGCGAAAAGAAGCAAGATCGCCGTGATCATCAATGGCGGCGCCGGCGCCGGTCACGACGAGCACGCCGCGCAGGCCTTGCAGAGGCAATTTGCCGCCGTGGGCTGCCACGCCAGCATCACCCTGGCCAAGAGCGGCGAGGACATGATGGCCAGTGCGCGCCAGGCCCTCGCCGATGGCGTCGACGCCATCGTGGCCGGTGGCGGCGACGGCACCATCAACGCCGTCGGCTCGGTGGTGGCGGGCAGCGGCATGCCCTTCGGCGTGCTGCCTCTGGGCACCCTGAACCATTTCGCCAAGGACATCGGCGTGCCGCTGGCGCTCGAGGCGGCGGTGCGCAATGTGGCCGAAGGCATGCTCATCGCGGTCGATGTGGGCGAAGTCAATGGCCGCATTTTCCTGAACAATTCGGGCCTGGGCCTGTACCCGGACATCGTCCACGACCGCGAAAAGCAGCAATCGCGGCTGGGACGGGGCAAATGGCTGGCGGCCGCGTGGGCCACGGTGGCGGCGCTGCGCCGCTATCCCTTCCTCAAATTAACCCTGTGCATCAAGGGCCACAATCACCTGCGTGCGACACCGTTTGTGTTCATCGGCAATAACCAGTACAGCATGAGCGGCCTCACCATCGGCGAGCGCGCCAGCCTGCAGGACGGTTTGCTCAGTGTCTACGTGGCGCAGCGGCCGGGCCGGCTGGGCCTGCTGCGCTTTGGCTGGCGTGCGCTATTCGGCAAACTGGCCGCCGAAGCCGATTTCGACGCCATGCTGTGCGACCAGTTCGACATCACCACCCACCACAAGCGCCTGCGCGTGGCCACCGACGGCGAAGTGACGATGATGCGAACGCCGCTGCGCTACAAGATTCGCCCGGCCGCCCTGCGCGTGATTGTGCCGGTCGCTAAATAAATCGCCGCCACCGCCCTCGGCAGGCACAAGAACAACAACAAGGAAGCCATGCGTACCCTCGTGCATTTATCCGATCTGCATTTCGGCAAAGTCGATGACGACTTGCTGGCGCCCCTGCGCACCCTGATCGAGACCATCGCGCCCGACGTGGTGGTGGTCTCGGGTGACCTGACCCAGCGCGCCAAGAGCGTGGAATTCGAGGCGGCGCGCGCTTACCTGGACAGCTTGCCGGGGCCGCAGATCATCGTGCCGGGCAATCACGACATCTCGCTCTATAACGTGTTCCGCCGCTTCGTGCAGCCGCTGACGCGCTACAAGCGTTTCATCACGGACGACCTCGAGCCGATCCACATCGACGATGAAATCGCCGTGCTCGGCATCAATACGGCACGCTCGCTGACGTTCAAGGACGGCCGCGTCAACCACGAGCAACTCGCCAGCATGCGCGCCGCCTTTGCCGGTCTCGATCCGGCCATCACGCGGGTGGTGGTGACCCACCATCCCTTCGACCTGCCCTGCAAGCAGGGCGACGACGACCTGGTCGAGCGCGCGCCGCTGGCGATGCAGGCGTTTGCCGAAGTGGGGGTGGACGTGCTGCTGGCGGGACACTATCACCTGAGCCACGCGGGCAATACGGCCGAGCGCTACCAGATCAGCGATTTCGCCGCCCTGGTGGTGCAGGCCGGCACCGCCACCTCGACCCGCGGGCGTGGCGAAGTCAATTCATTCAATGTCATCCGCATCGACGGCCCCCGCATCGAGGTGGACCGCTACGGCTGGGATATCCTGGGCAAGCAGTTTTCCCGGCTGCAAACCGAAACCTTCATGCGCAGCGCCAGTGTCTGGTCGGCCCACAACACGGGCATGCTGGCGGCCGGGTTGTGAGGCGGCAGGCCGCTCAGATCCAGTAGGCGGTCAGGCGCGAGGCCCACTCCTTGATGCGGTCTGACATGGGGCGCCGGCTCCATTGCTCGCGGCTGACTTCTTTCGAGTCACGCAGATCTTCGCTGAAGGTGCGTTCCATTTCCTGGCCGAAGGCGGGATCGAGCACGATCAGGTTCAGTTCGTAATTATGGATAAAACTGCGGCGGTCGATATTGGCCGAGCCGACCGTCGACCAGGTGCCGTCGATGACGGCGGTTTTCGCGTGCAGCACCGCCACTTGCAACTGGTGGATCCTGACGCCGCCGGCGAGCAGTTCGTCGTAGAACGCGCGCCCCGCGTGCAGCACCAGGCCGTGGTCGGTCACCCCGGGCAGCACCAGGCGCACGTCGACGCCGCGGCGCGCGGCGGCGATCAGGGCATCGACGATCTGCTGGTCCGGCACAAAATAGGCGCTGGTGATGTGGACGGTTTTTTTCGATTCCCCGATCGCCAGCACCAGCGACTTGTAGATTTCATAGCCCTTGTCGGGGTCGGTCGCCAGCACCCGCACCACCTTGTCGCCCAGCGCGCTCAAGGGGGGGAAGTAATTTGCCTCGGGCAGCTCGCCGGCATCCTGGTGCACCCAGTTGTTGACGAAGGAATATTGAAACGCGGCCACGGCCGGTCCTTCGACTTTCACGTGGGTGTCGCGCCAGCCGATTTTCCGGTTGCCCAGTTCGGTGGGGCGGCGGCTTGCGCCGAAGAAGGAGCTGTTGGCGTAGTCGCTGCTGATGTTGATGCCACCCGTAAATGCCGTGATCCCGTCCACCACCAGCAGCTTGCGGTGGTCGCGGTTGTTCACTTCCCACTTGCCCACGCGGGCGACGGGATTGACGGGATTGAAGGCCAGCAGATTGACGCCGCCCGCCTTCATGCGTTCGAAAAACGCTTGCGGCACGCTGAGGGTGCCCACGCTGTCATACATCACATTGACGGTGAGGCCCTGGCGGCGCTTTTCGATGAGCAGGTCGGCAAACTGCAGGCCCAGTTCGTCCTGGTCGAAGATATAGGTTTCCAGGTTGACCGTACTTTTCGCCTCGCGCACGGCCGCCATCATTTCCTTCATGGTGGCGGGGCCGTCGATCAGCAGCGTGACTTTATTGCCGGCAATTAAGGGCACGCCGGTGGCGGCTTCTTCCTGGATCGCCAGCGCCTTCATGTCCGGGGTGGCGCGCGCCCAGCGCCGCGCCAGCAGCGCCGCCGCCTGCCTGCTTTGCACGGGACCGCCGGCGTTGGCCACGGCCGGGGTGGCCCTGGCGCCAGCGCTGCGCTCGACCGCGGGCAGGCTGGCGCAGGCCGGCAGCAGCAGGCTCGCGCACAGCGACAAGGTCAAGGTGACGCGCGCCCGACGGCTTGCCGTGGAAGTATGGTTCATTGAATGCCTCTGCTCGTTTCAAGGTAGGGGAGTGGGGTCCCGTGGTCCGACAAAAAAATCGATGGGCGCCGCCAGGAAGCGCCGCCCCAGCGCCTTGAGCAGGCGAATGCCGTGGTTGAAGCGAATCTTGCGCGCGCGCAGGGCCACCCAGAGTGCGAGCGAAAAGCTCACCAGCAGGTTGACCGCGCCGATTCCCAGGAAGCCCGCAACGGATGTCGCCGTTAGTTGCCAGCTTACATGATGATCGAGGGCAACCAGCGCCGTGGAGAAATTTGCTGCTGAAAATGTCACATGGCGAATATCCAACGGCAGGCCCAGTAGGTACCCCAGGGTGCCCGTGACGCCCAGCAGGATGCCGAAAAACAGGTTTCCCATCAGACCACCGAGGTTGTTTTCCAGGTACTCGGCCAGCCGCGCCAGGCGCTGCTGGCCGACCCAGCGGCCCAGCGTGCGCAACTGGCGTACCCGTTGCGCCATGCGCGTGTACAGGGCCTTGTTGTCGTAATAGCCGGAAATCAAGCCGGCCACGAACAGGCAGACCCCGGCCACCGCCGCATACATCAGGGCCAGGCTGTGGAAGGGATCGATGTCGTGCAGCAGGTGCATGGCCTTGTCGGGCGTGACCAGGTGGGTGCCGGTGGTCTTGTGCCACAGCATGGCGATCAGCCAGGCCACCGGCAGCGCCGTGGCCAGGTTGCCCAGCACGGCCACGCACTGGGTGCGAAACACCTTGTTGATCAGGGTGGCCATGGTATCGAGGTCGATATGGCGGCCATCGCGGCTCGACAGGGCGGCGGCGATGCGCGAGGCGGTCATGGCCGGCTGCTTGGTGGCGATCGTAAAATGCAGCAGGTGGATGAAGATGAAGCCCAGCGAGTAATTCATGCTGAACAAAAACGCTTCGACCAGCGGCGCGCTGCGCAGGTAGCTGAGCAAAATCTTGAACAGCGCCATGAAGCCCACCACTACGCCGGCCCCGGCCGAGGAGGCGAACATGTGGCGCAGTTCGGCGCGCGATTCGGCAATATAGTGTTCGCCCGTGCGACTGGCGTTTTCCGTCACGTTCTTGGCCAGCAAGTCGATATTGGCGGCAAACAGGCGCCGCACTTCGTACTTGGTGTTGTGCGCCTCGACCAGTTCCTGCGCCAGGGCGATCGCGCCGGCGCAGCGCAGGCTCACGGGCGGCGCCTGGGCGGGACTGGCGTCCTGGGCCAGCGCGTGCACGTCCACCGTGGGCGCGCTGGGCAGGGCGCCGCTGACGTCGACCAGGAACAGCAGTTTGTGCAGGCGGTCGATGCTCTGGCTCAAGGCCAGCAGCACATAGGTGAGGGCCACGCTGGTGCCCTGGCTGGCGGCGGTCTTGCGAATCTTGCCGATCAGCGCGGCGCACTGGTCGAGCATGACCAGCAGGTGGCGGGCATCTTCCGGCGGCGGCCCGTCCGCCTCGAGCATGTTGCGGTAGCCCTCGAGGTAGGCGTTGACCTCGATGTTTTGCATCATGAACGGCGAGGCGAAGGTTTCGATGTCGGGATTGCTGCGCACCAGTCGCGGCTCCAGTCCCAGCGCGCACACGCGGCAGGACAGGGTGCGGATGGCGTCGAGCAAGCCGGCCAGCACCGTGGCGCGGGCGCTGCGCAAGGGGGCGGCCGGGGTGGCGCCGACAATGATGTCGAACAGTTCCATCCAGTCGGCCGCCGGCACCGATTGAATCCAGCGGAAATCGGTGTCGACGTACAGCACCTCGTCGATGGCGTCGGCCAGGTAGCTGTGTTCAAGGGCGGGCGGCAGGACGCGGTAGGCGATCCGGCGCTTGAGTTCGGCGACAAAGCCGTCGTTCGACAGGATGCCGATGTCGGTGTACAGGCTGGCATGGCGGCGCTGCTCGAGCACGGTGCATATGGCGTTGCCCAGGCCGGCGGCAAGGTGCGGCTCGCCCCGTAGCAGGGCCGACAGGGTGCGCACATTGGTGGCGGCGATCTCGGCCTGGCTGGGATGATGTGGCCGCAAGGCTGCCACCAGTTCGGTCAGCAGGATGATGGTGTTGACCTCGGCCAGGGCGCTGGCCACCTCGGTGGCGTTGAAGGCCCGGGTGTCGATGACCAGCGCCGCGCTGTTGGGGCCGGACCCGAACAGATCAGGGCGCGACAGTGCGGCGATGCGCTCGAGAAGTGGAAGCATGGGTAAGGGCCTGGTGCTGTGCAAAACTGCAGTATACGTGCCGACAGGCGATCAACTGTGTACGCTAGCGTACGAAGGCCGACAGACTTTGCCGCACTGCACAATCAGCGCCTGGCCGGCCGCCGCACTTCGGCTGGCTTACTGGCCGGCCTGGTCGGCTGGCGCGATGGCGCCGCAGGCAGCGCCCAGCCAGCGGCCCTCGGTCGCGATTGTCATGCTGTGCTCGCCACCTGGGCCGCCGCTGGCGCGGGTGGTGGCCGTGTAGCTGGTGGGGCTGCTGAAGATGGCGCTGCCTTCGCCGCTGGCGACCGGCTTGCTGCAGCTGAAGGAATAGTCGAGGCTGTTGCTGCCCACGGGGGTGTAGCGGTAGTTGCAATTGCCTTTCTGTTGCACGGGAAACTGCTGACGCGCCGCCATGGCCGCGGTGATGCAGACCTTGGCGCTGATGCCGCCGTTGTCCATGACCACGCCGTTGCGCGCCATCATCGCCTCGATCTGCTTGCGCTGGCCCGGGTCCATGCTGCCCATTTGTTGCTGCGCCGCCGCCAGCATCGCTTGCATTTGTGAGCCGCCGGCACCGGACGGCTTGTTCCTGATCTCCCACAAGCCCGGTTTGAACAGGGGTTCGGCGGCGCCGGCCGGCAGGCACGGCAGGGCGGCGCAGGCGCTGGCAAGCGACATGATGAGGATGGACACTGGTTTCATGGGGGGAGCTCCGCAGTCGATGAATGGGGCCAGCATAGCGGAAAGGCGGCCGCGCTGTCGCCCGTTGCATCGGCGACAAGGCAGACCTGACGTTTGTCACTGGCGTAATCGTGGTCCAGTACGCATACTTGGAACAATGACCACCCGAACCTTCCCATGACACTGTCGACGACGCCATTTTCCCGCCTGCGCCGGCTGGCGCGCCTGCCCTGGGTGCCGCCGGCGCGGGGGCAGGCCCCTTACGTGTGGGTGCTGATGCTCGCATTTGTGTTGCTGAAATACTGGTCGGTGCCCCCGAACGCCATCGAAATGGTCTTGCTGGCGGTCACGGTGCTGGGCTTTCTGCCCCTGTATTTCTACAGTTACTGGTGCCGCGGCCACCGGCGGGCGCTGGTGATTGGCCTGACCTGTGCGTTTGGCGCCGCCTGGTCGACGCAGAACCTGGGCGCTTCGACCTTCTTCATTTTTGCCTGCGGCATGTGTGCCGGCATCGTTTCGCTGCGCCTGGCGTACGCGGGCCTGGCGGCGGTGATCGGGGCGGCGCTGGCGACCGGCCTGTTGATGGCCGGGCAGCAGCGCGTGCAATTCCTGGTCCCCGTCTTGCTGATCGGTACCCTGGTGGGACTGGCCAGCATCACGGAAGCGCGCCTGGCGCGCTCGCGCACCTTGTTGCTGAGAAAGCAGGAAGAGGTCGAGCAAATGGCCACGATTGCCGAACGCGAACGCATCTCGCGCGATCTGCACGATTTATTGGGACACACCTTGTCCTTGATTACGCTGAAAGCGGAGTTGGCCGGCAAGTTGTTCGAGCGCGATCCGGACGCTTGCCGACGAGAAATCGGTGACATCGAACGCAGCGCCCGCGCCGCCCTGTCCGAGGTGAGGAGCGCCGTCAGCGGCTATCGCCAGTCGGGTTTTGCGCAGGAGCTCGACAATGCGCGCACCAGCCTGGCCGCCGCCAGCGTGCTGCTGCACGCGGACGTGGCCGCCATCAGCTTGCCGGCGGCGGCCGAAAACGTCATGTCGCTGGCGCTGCGCGAAGCGGTGACGAATATCGTGCGCCACGCGGGCGCCAGCGAATGCCAGTTGAGCTTGTCGGAAGTGCAGGGCGTGCTGGTGCTGCGCATCGCCGACAACGGCCAGCGCCTCGCCGGTGGCGCCCACATCGAGCAGGGCAACGGCCTGGCCGGCATGCGCGAACGGGTGGCGGCGCTGGGCGGGCAACTGGCCTTGCGGGTCGAGCGGGGCGTGGCGCTGGAATTGCGCCTGCCGGGCGCCGTGCCGGTGCGCGCGTGAGGGTCGCATGAGCGCCCCCATTCGCATCCTGATTGCCGAAGACCAGGCCCTGGTGCTGGGCGCGCTGTCGGCCCTGCTGGGACTCGAAGCCGATCTCGAAGTGGTGGGACGCGCCGCCAATGGCCGCGAAGCGCTGGCCTTGTGCCGGGCGCTGGCCCCGGACGTCGTGCTGACCGACATCGAAATGCCCCTGATGACGGGCCTGGAACTGGCCGCCGCGCTGAAAGAGCAGGGTGGCGCCGCCCGCGTCATCATCGTCACCACCTTCGCCCGCAGCGGCTACCTGCAGCGGGCGCTGGCGGCAGGGGTGCGCGGCTACCTGCTCAAAGATGGGCCCGCCGATGCGCTGGCCGCGGCCATTCGCACGGTGCACGGTGGCGGCCGGGCGATTGCGCCCGAGCTGGCGCTCGAAGGGTTGCGCGGCCAGACCGATCCGCTGACCGAGCGCGAACGGCAGGTGCTGCGCCTGGCCGGCGCGGGCAAGAGCAGCGCCGAGATCGCGCGCCAGATTCACCTGTCGGAGGGGACGATCCGCAATTATTTGTCGGAAGCGATCAGCAAGTTCGAGGCCGGCAACCGCGTCGACGCTTTCCGGATCGCCCGCGAAAAAGGCTGGCTGTAGCCGGACGCTGCGCGACGCCGCTCAGCCGCGCGAATCTCGCTCGGCCACGTAAATTTCAACGCGGCGGTTGCGCGCGCGGCCGGCCGGGTCGTCGTTGGCGGCCACCGGCTCGCGCGCACCGCGGCCATCGACGACGATGCGGTTGGGCTGTACGCCGCGCATGGTCAGATAGTCGCGCGTGTGGGCGGCGCGCTCGAGCGAGAGCGGATCGTTGATGGCGGGCGAGCCGGTCGAGTCGGTGTGGCCGATGATGGTCACGGTGGTGCCCGGGTTGACGTTGAGGGTGCCGGCAAACTGCTCGAGCACGGGGCGGAAGTTCGGCTTGATGTCGGCCCGGCCCGTATCGAAGGAAATATCGCTGGGGATATCGAGTTTCAGGCGGTTGTCCTGGGTTTGCGACACTTGCACGCCGGTACCCCGCGTCGCCTGCTCCATCGCCTGTTTTTGGCGCTCCATGCGCTGCGACCAGACATTGCCGATCAGGCCGCCCGCGGCTGCGCCCAGCACGGCGCCGCCGGCCGCCCGGTTGCCACCGCCACCGCCGGTGGCGCTGCCGATGATGGCGCCGAGACCGGCGCCGATGCCGGCCCCGGTCGCGGTGCCACGCTCGGTGGGCGACATGTCGGCACAGCCAGCCAGGGCCAGGGCCAGCGCCACTGCCGTGGATTTCCTTAAGAAATTGATATTTTGCATGATGGTCTCCGCAATGGAAAAATCCGTTTCGCCGTCACGTCCACCACTGTGGAACATGACCGCGAAACGGATCGGGCTGGCATCAGCGAGATGCCCCTGCCTTGAGTTTAGTCTAAACCTAGATGCCGCGACCGCTGATCAGTTTGACCAGAATCATGATCACTGCAACGACCAGCAGGATGTGCAGGAAGCCGCCGACCGTGTACGAAGTGACCAGGCCCAAAACCCACAGGATCAGAAGAATAAGTGCAATGGTATAAAGCATGATGACATCCTTGTTAGTTGGTTGGCGACTGTTTCGTCGTGAAATCAGTGTCGCCCGTCAGGCGAATTTGTTCCGTTCGCTGGCGTACGTTAAAGATAACTTTTTTGCGCCGCCTGAGAACGTCCCATCCATCCCATGAAGCCGCACAAACCGACCAGTCCGACCAGGCTCGTCAACAGACCGCCCGCCAGCAGAAACACCACGTCCTGGGGCTGTTGTACCTCGCCCGCTCCGGCACTGGTCAAACCACAGCCGGTCACGAACAAGCCCCAGACGATGATGCCGACCCAATACAGTTTATTCATGGTGTCTCCCGGTTGAACAGCGCCCTGAGATGGGCATGAAGCAATTCTGCTGCCTGCTCGACAGGCAATCCGTGCGCTGGCGCACGTTGTAAATAAGAAAAACTTTTGATGGACGAAACAGCATGGTGACTGTTGTTTAATTGGGCGAGCGGGCGGCGGGAATCACAGCCTGCGGTGAAAGCACCAAAAAAAATGCCACGGGGTGAGGCCCGTGGCATGCTGGTCGTCGCGCCGCAGCGCGGACGGAACCGGATTAACGTACCGAGCGCAGCGAACCGTTGACCACCTTGACGCGGTTGCCTTCGCGCCAGCCTGGGGCGTTCTGCTGGTGGAAGGTGCGGGTGCCGCCATCGTCCATGCGGACGCGGATTTCGTAGCTGTGGTTCGCTTTCATGTTGCCTTCGACCTGGTTGCCGACCACGGCGCCGCCGACCGCGCCGGCAACGGTGGCCAGCTGACGGCCCGTTCCGCCGCCGACCTGGTTGCCCAGCAAGCCGCCGAGGATGGCGCCACCGGCCGCACCGACGCCGCTGCCCTGGGCGCGGGTGGTGATTTCACGCACCGACTCCACGTTGCCGCAATGGTTGCACCAGTTTTTTGCCGGTGCCGCCGCCGCCACCTGCTCGGGACGGTAAGCCGCCTCGCGTACCGGTGCTGCCTGCTGGCGCTCCGGTTCGATGTAGTTCGACGGCGCCGGGGCCGGGCTCAGATTGGCGGCCAGCATGGCCGGCGCCGGCTGGGACGCCAGGTTGGCGCTGCCCATCTTGGCGGTCAGCACGGCCCGGTCCGCTTCGCTCAGATCGCCGCGTGGGGCGGCACTCGCCTGCGCGCTGCCAGCGCCGACCGAGGTGGGGATCCAGCCCATGATGGCGGCGATGCCGACCGCACAGAACAGGACGACGGCGATCGCGGCCAGGATCATCAGGGGATGCTGGGCCGAACGCGCTTGTGCGTTGTGGTTGAGGGGAGATTCCATAGTAGTCCTTTGGGTGGTTTCGGGCCGGGTTCGACGCTGCGAACGGCCTGGCGACTTGGGCGGCCACGATGGCCGCGCAGAGTATCTTGCTTGGCATTGATTCTCTCGCGTAACAAGGCGCTGCTCCGTGCGTCACCGTACATACTTTCACTAATCGACGCCGTAAGCTGTTTTAAAGTGTTTGTAAATGTAAGTTCCCCCATTTAATAAATGGTTCCCCCAATGCAGGAAAACCGGCGAGTCACATGCCTCAACTTACCCATCTGGACCGCCAGCGGACCGGTCATGCGGGGCCGATGGCTTCTGCGTCGCCCATAACAAGGGCGGAAACGGTGACCAATCAATTGCTGGCGGCCCTGCCGCCAGCCGACCTCGAGCGCCTGCTGCCCATGCTGGAAACGGTAAGGGTGGCGGTGGGCGATGTGCTGTACGAACCGCGCGACCCGGTGCGCGCCATTTATTTTCCCCATGACAGTTTGATTTCCTTGCTGGGCGTGGCCGAAGGCCGCATGACGCTCGAGGTGGGCCTGGTGGGCCGCGAAGGCATGCTGGGCGCGACGGTGGCACTGGGGCACGAGGTGGCGCAGGTGCGCGCGGTGGTGCAGCGGGCCGGCACCGCCAGCCGGATGGACAGCGCCAGTTTTCGCGCCGAATTCGCCGGCAACCCCGCGCTGCAACGGGTGCTCTACCGATACACCGACACCTTGCTGGCGCAGGCCATCCAGATCGCCGTGTGCAGCCGCTTCCACGTGCTCGAGGCACGGCTGGCGCGTTCGCTGCTGGTCACCCGTGATCGCCTGCAATCGGACAAATTTCACCTGACCCACGAGTTCCTCGCCCACGCGCTGGGCGTGCGCCGGGTGGGCGTGACCAAGGCCGCCAGTGCCTTGCAGCAGCAGGGTTTGATCATCTATAGCCGCGGCAACATCGAAATTCTCGACATCGAGGGCCTGGCGGCGGCGTCGTGCCAGTGCTACGAAATTGTCAAGACAGCGGGCGAAGCGGCCCGCTCGACGGCCTTCGTGTAAGCGCGTGTAGCCGCACGAGCTCGGGTTTTCTCTCAAGAAAAACCTGGCGCAGAACGACAAAACGCCCCGCATGCGGGGCGTTTTGCTGTGCCAACAAGTAAAGAATTACTTGGTGGTTTTGACCTGGTTGCCGATCACGCCGCCGACGGCTGCGCCGCCGATGGCGCCGACCGGGCTGCCGCCGGTCAGAACGCTGCCGGCAACGGCGCCAACACCAGCGCCAACGGCCGTGTTGCGATCCTGGTTGGACATGCCGGCGCAGCCGCTGACGCCCAGAGCAACAACGATAAGGGAAGCGCTGACAACGATTTGTTTAATGGTTTGCATGAGAAATCTCCTGGTGTGGGGGTGGGATGTGACTTGAGGCTTACTTCAGACGCAGGTCGTTTTTGACCGATTTCACGCCGTTCACGGAACGCGCTACCGTGGTTGCGGTGGCGATGTTTTCCGCCGAGCTGACGAAACCGCTCAACTGGACGACGCCTTTGTAGGTTTCGACGTTAATTTCTGCGACTTTCAAGCTGGGTTCCTTGACGATGGCCGCCTTGACGCTGGTGGTCACGGCAGCATCATCGATGTACTGGCCGGCGGTCTCATGCTTGTCGCCGGCGGTCGATGCGCAGCCGACAACGGTGGTCAGCATCAGGGCGGCAATCAGGGTCGTGGCGAATTTTACGTTTTTCATAAGGTGTCCTTGGTGATGAAGCGATTCTTGTTCTTGCGGCGGCTGTCGCGGGCAATCAGATTGCAAGGAGCCGCCGATGAAGTTAAGAATAGTCGACCCTGCCAGGATGGTCTGTTCGCCAACGCACACAGGGTTGCTTAGCACACACTTTGTTACAAACTTGCTCACACTGTGTGCCAGCGCCCCTGCTTGCCTTCAACGGCTGTTCGGGATGGCGCGCTCGCCCGTGCGGGCAGGCGCCGGTGCGGCGGGGCTGGCGGGTGCGCGCTGTGCGACGGGCGCGGCCTGGGTCGGCGCTGTTGCGCGCATGGTTTTACCGGGCGGCGGCGCCACCGGCTTGACACGCGCATTGGCCAGCAACTGCCCGCACGGGCTGCTTTCACCGGGCCCCGTATTGATCAGGGGCAGCAGGGCGGCCACCGGCGCGGCCAGCGTGGCCAGCGCGGCCGCGCCGCCCGCCTTCATCGCCACCACGCTCTTGTCGACGCCCACGCGCGGCTTGCTGAACGGGCCATCGACGTGCAAGGGGGCGCGCAGCGAAAAGATGCGGAAGCTCTTCGTTTGCGGCTGCAGGGTCAGGGCCAGTTGTTCGTCGGCCAGGTTGATGGTGCCGCTGGCATGCACGGTCGCCTCGTCGGTATCGACCAGGAACACGCGCGTTTGCATCAGGCCGTTGGTGACGGCGAAATCGGTGGCCATGCAATTGAGCTTGACGGGCTTGTCGCCAAATAGTTTGGTCAGCACGATATTGCCCACGTTCAGGCCCATCTCTTCCAGCAGGAGCTTGCTCACGGAGCCCTGGTTGACCAGGGTTTTCAGTTCGCCATTCGATTTGGCCAGCAAGGTCGAGACCGAATTGCCGACCGCCGACAACTGGGCGTCGCCGTCGATCTGGCCGATGGTGGCCTGCATCTGCTCGAGCGTGGGAAACAACTGCTTGATCTGCAGGTGGCGCGCCGTCACCTTGGCCGTCGCCTTGATGCCATTGACGCCATCGGCGCCGCTGCCATCGAGCTTGATGTTCGACACCATGGTGCCACCGGCAATGTCGAAATTGAGGGGATTGAGCGTCATCACCCCCGCTTGCATGACGATGTGGGTGTTCAAATTGGTGATGGGAAGCTGTTTGCCGCGCACGATTTTGTCGGCCGTGAACTTGACGTCGGCATCGACGGTTTTCCAGCGGTCCGTGCGGAAGGTTTCAACCGGCAACACCTTGCCGCTCGGCTGCACGGTATCGACGCCGCGCGCGGTCTTGCTGGCGTTCGAATCGGCGCCGATGATGGGTCCCAGGTCTTCCAGGCGCAGCAGTTTGGCGTTGACGTCACCCGTCAGGATGCCGCGTGGTTTGCCCGTTTGAAACGACAGCTTGCCGCTGATATCGCTCTCGCCCACCTTCCCCTTGAATTGTTCGTAGGTCCAGCGGCTGCTGTTCTGGTCGACGGTGCCGATCAGGCGGCCCGAGGTGCTGTAGGCGGGCGTTTCCGGCAGCAGCACGCCGGTAAATTCGTACAGGCGCGCCATGCTGCGCCCAGCCAGTTTCAGGCGCAGGTCGACGGCGATCGCCTTGGCGGGGCGGGCCACCGTGCCATCGGCCTCGATCCGGGTGGCGCCCGAGTGAAACGCCGCCTTGACGGGGAAGGGCGCGCTCTGATTGCTCAGCGACAGCACGGCGCCGGCCTTGCCGCCACCGGTGACGGCGGCGCCGTTGTAGCTGCCGCCCAGGTTCCAGGCGACGCCATAGACGGGGTCGCCGGCGAGGGTGTCGACATCGGCGCGCACCTTGATTTTTTCGTTGGCGTCCTCATACATGACCACACCTTTGGCAAACACCACGCGCTGCAGGTCCACCGTCCACGGCGACTTGTCGTCTTTGCGCTGGAAGGTCCAGTTGTTGCTGCCGTCGGCCTGGCGGACCAGGTCGATCGACGGTGCCTGGAACTGCAGCAAGGGCACCGAGATGGTCTTGTGCAGCAGTGCGAACGGATTGAGCGAAAATGCCAGCATGCCGACGCTGGCGGTGTCGCGCGCAGGCAGGCCGGCGGGATTGCTCACATGGACGTCGCGGGCAAGCACATGCGGCCAGACGACGTGGTCGCGCCAGCCGCCGCTGCGCCCGGCGCCATCGGGCGTTTGCCAGCTGAGCGACAAGTCGCCGCGAATGGCGAAGGGCCGGCCGAGGGCGTCGCTGGCCTTGGCGTTGATCCACGGCCTGGCCTTGTTCCAGTCGTAGGTGAGCAACAGCGCCAGCGCGAGGACGGCAAGGGCGATCAGCAGGCCGGCCACCCACAGCACGATGGTGACGCCGCGGGACATGGGGCGGGCGCGGGAGGCGGGTGGGGCGCTGCTGGGCGCGTTGGTGTCGGGCATGACTATCCTTTGTTGAGCTTGCATAAATGGCATTGATCGTTTGAGGGTAGCGTAATCGACCGCCGGCTGATGTGCGGTGGCGCACGCAGCGCCGCGAGGATAGCCGATTGACCCGCGCTGTGGGCGATATGTGCGTCAGCGAACCGAACTTGCCAAAGAATCAGCATATAACGTTAAGTATCAAATGTTAATCACGGAGAAGCCTCATGAAATTGGAAACAGTCACCCCCCGCTTGCTCAATCTTCTCGGCGTCGCCGCCATGTTGTCGCTGGCCGCTTGTGCCAGTTCACAGAAGGCGCCCGCCACCGCGGACGTGGCCGTGTCCAGAAATGCTGTTGAAAATGCCGTCAGCGCCGGCGCCGCCGACCTGGCCCCTGCCGAGATCAACATGGCACGCAGCAAGATGATGCGTGCCAACGAGGCGCTTGCCGCCAAAGACTATGTGCTGGCACGCCAACTGGCCACCGAAGCGCAGGCCGATGCCAAGCTGGCGCAGAGCAAGGCCGGTTCGGCCAAGGCCAATGCCGCCGCCAATGCCCTCGACGCCGACTTGCGCGTACTGCGCGAAGAAGTCGACCGCAACCGTTAATGGCCGCGGTCCCGCGCCGGACCGCCTCACCGCGTATTGGCCTGCACTGTCACCGGTGCGCGGCCACACCCATACCAACAAGAACAGGAATTGATCATGAAATTACGCACCACTTTGACATCGGCCGTGCTTGTCAGCGCCGTGATGCTGGCCGCTTGCAGCAGCACCCCGACCACGACTTCGACGCTCGACCAGGCGCGCGGCGACTTTATCGCCGCCAATAACAACCCGCAGGTGTCGTCCTTTGCGCCGCTCGAATTCAAGCAGGCCAGCGATGCCCTCGACGTGGCCAACGCCGCCGCCGTCAAGCGCGAAAGCCTCGAAACGATCGACCGCCTGGCCTACCTGGCCAAGCAGAAAATTGCCATCGCGCGCCAGGTCGCCAGCCAGAAAGCGGCTGAAGCGGACATCGCCAACTCGGGCCGCCAGCGCGACCGCATGCAACTGCAGGCACGCACGGCCGAAGCCGACCGCGCCAAGCTCGACGCCGACCGCGCCCGCATGGACGCCAATGCGGCCCAGGCCAGCGCTGAAAATGCACAGCGTCAAGCCCAGAGCGCTGAAGCGCAGACCCGCGAAGCGCAAGCCCGCGCCGCCCAGCTCGAAGCGCAGATGGCCGACCTGCAAGCGAAAAAATCCGAACGGGGGATGGTCATCACCATCGGCGACGTGCTGTTCGACACCGACCAGGCGCGCCTGAAGCCCGACGGCGTGGCCAACGTGAAGAAACTGGCCGACGTGCTGGCGCAAAATCCGAACCGCACGGTGTTGATCGAAGGGTTCACCGACAGCACCGGCAGCGCCGCCCACAACCAGGAATTGTCCGAGCGCCGCGCCGGCGCCGTGGCCGCCGCCCTGACCGGCACCGGTGTGGCCGCCAACCGGGTCGCCATGCGCGGCTACGGTCAGACCTTCCCCATCGCCAGCAATGATGCCGCGAGCAGCCGTCAGCTCAATCGCCGCGTGGAAATCGTCCTGTCGAACGAAGGCATGGCCATCCCACCGCGCCGCTAAAGCGGGGCGGGGCACCTGAACGCAAGCATTGATTCATACACTGATACATACAAGGGAAACATCATGGACCAGCAAGCCAAGCAAGATCAGCAACCGAAGCAGCAAGCGCAACGCAACGTCCAGCACGGCTTCGATGTCGCCGCCATTCGCCAGGCCGCAGCCAAGCTCGAAGACGGCGCCGTGACCGAAGGCTACGCCGCCGACCGCGAAGCGGTCATCAAGATGCTCAACGATGCACTGGCAACCGAACTGCTGTGCGTGCTCCGTTACAAGCGTCACTATTACACCGTCAGCGGCCGCGCCAACGCGGGCGTCAAGGCCGAGTTCCTCCAGCATGCAATCGAGGAACAGGGCCACGCCGATTCGCTCGCCGAGCGCATCGTGCAACTCAATGGCGAGCCCGACTTCAATCCGGCCACCCTGACCGCCCGCAGCCATGCCGAATATGACGAGTCGACCGACGTCAACGCGATGGTGCGCGCCAACCTGATCGCCGAGCGCGTGGCCATCGAATCGTATCGTCAGATGATCGACGCCATCGGCCACACTGACCCGACCACGCGCGCCCTGTTGATTTCGATCATGGCAGTAGAAGAAGAGCACGCCGACGATATGGCCGACCTGCTGACCAAATAATTCGGCGAACGGGCAGGGATGCGCGTACGCTATCCCTGTCGCTCATGGTAAATTTGGTAATTAGAAAAACTGCATCACCCCCGCAGCGGCACCTGCCGCTGCGCCCCCTTTACCCATCAGGAGAACTATTATGTTGGAAAATATCCGCTCGAACAGCAGTGTCAATGACGCCATCAACACCACCTCGACCGATGTCAAGACCCTCGTCAAAGATGCCCAGGCATTGCTGACGGCCGCCGCCACGCTGACGGGCGAAAAGGCCGAAGAACTGCGCGGTCGTGGCATGGCCATGCTCGACGTCGCCCTGGGTAAAGCCAGCCAGGTGCAAGAAAAAGCGACCGTCAAAGGCAAGGAACTGGCCGCTACCGCCGATGTCTACGTCAAGGACAACCCATGGCGCACGATCGCCGCCGCTGCCAGCGTCGGCCTGTTGTTGGGCGTCATTCTGGGCCGCAAATAATTAACGCCGGGAGCAGCCATGGAAAAAATTGAAACAATTGTTCATGGCCCCGGCCTGATGGGCGGACTGAGCGGGTTGGTCAAAAACCTGTTCGGTCTGCTGATGTCGCGCGTTGAGCTCGCTGCACTCGAGCTGGCCGAAGTGCGCAACCATCTGATCGAACTGGTGGCCCTGTTCGCCGTCGCGGCGCTGGCTGGCTGGTTCGCGATTGCCTTCGGTACGGCCACCATCGTGGCCGCATTGTGGGACGCCATGGGCTGGAAAATCCTGTTGATCATGTTTTTGGTGTTTGCCGTCATCACCGCCGCATTGGTGCTGAAGGGCCTGTCCATGCTCAGGCAGGGCAAGCTGGCTTTCCCTGAAACAATGAACGAACTCAAGAACGATCGCGACATGCTGCTGTAAGCGCTGCCGCTACTCGGAGGAACCATGGAACACCAGATGATCGAAGTCAAAGACAAGGGCATGCGCGCGGAAGACCTGCTCAGTGTCGACGAGCGCAAGGCCCGCTTCGTGCGCCAGGGCGAAATCTATCGCATCGGCGTGGTGCGGGCGAAGGCGCAGGTCTTGCACGAAGCCCAGCCGCAGGCGCTGTTTCACACGGCGGTCGACCATGCCGCTGCCGCCATGCGTTCGAAGGTCGACACCTTGCTGACACCGGCCGGTTTCAGCGTGGGCGCCTTGCTGCCGTACGCCATGCCGCTGTTGCGCATGTTGCGCAATCGCCGCTTCGGCAACAAGAGCAAGATCGCGCTGGGCGTCGTTGCGTTACTGGGCGGTGTGGGCGTGTACATCCAGCAAAAACGGCGCCGCGAAGCGGGCTATTGAATGCTGGGCTGGCGCCGATAGGCAGACCATCGCGCTGGCATGGCGCAACGATCGATTGATCGTTGCGCTATTTTTTTGCCGGTCGCCATCATGGGTGCCGCGTGGATGGTTAGCGGCGCTCGGCCATGACTTGCGCCTGGGCGCCAGCCATGTCTTTCTTGTAGGTCGCGCGGGCGTCGTTCATGCAGGCAGTGCGCTGGGCGGCGGGCAGCTGGTGGCATGCGCCTTGCGCTTCCTGCAGGGCCGCGCCCATTTCCTTTTGCAGCCGGCGCAGGCTGGCCGCCGCGCCCGGGTCCTGGCGGAACCAGCGCGCCGGGTCGCCCTGGGCGATCTCGCGCGCCTGCTTCTGGGCGGTGGCGGACGGCACGTTCGCGTCGGTCGAGGTGGCGCTGACAGCGGGCGCCATGGCGGGCGCCGTTTGCGCCTGGGCGCTGGTGCCAACGGCGGCTGCAACAGCGCCGAACAAGGCGCAGGCGAGAACGCGCAAGGAAAGCGGGCGTGGGTTGGTCATGGCAGCTCCTGTCATCGTGAATTATCGTAGAAAAAGGTCGAAAAAAAAGCCGGCTGATGCCGGCGAGGTCTTACAAACGTCCTGTGAGCAACAAGACGATCAGCACCAGTACCAGTACGCCGGTCAGGCTGACCGGGGCGATACCCCAGTTACGGCTGTGATTCCAGGTTGGCAATACGCCGATCAGGATAAGAATCAATACAACTAACAGAATGGTTCCCATGGGGAGCTCCTAAAATTGGGGTGGGTGCTGCGGGAGGCCCGGGCGGCGCCATGGGGCGCCGCCCGGGCGGGTCGGCGACGAAAACCTCCGTCGGTCGCCCTGGAGACTGCTCTTGATGCTTGGGGGATTTGCGCAAGGCTGGCAAGCAACACCGCTTGCCAGGCGTATCGGCAACGCCCCCGACCACCACGATCAGCGATTAATAGCGGTAGACGCGGCCATCGACCAGGCGCACGCGGTTGCCCACGCGCAGGTCGTACACGCTGTCCTGGGTCACGGCGCGGATTTCACCGTTGTCCATGCGGATGTTCAGCTGGTACATGTCCTGGCCGTTCGCGTTGCGATTGGCTTCAACATTGTTGCCAAGGGCAGCGCCGCCAACGGCGCCGGCCACGGTGGCGACCGTACGGCCGCTACCGCTGCCGACCTGGTTGCCGACCAGGGCGCCCACCAGGCCGCCGATGACCGCACCGCTGCCGTTGGTGGCGCCCTGGCCACGCACGACCTGGATCGAGTCGATGGTGCCGTAGCCCGACGCGACATTGTTGTTGCTGTTGTAGCCGGCGTTGTTGTACGGGGTCGAGGTGGTCGACGCGCAACCGGTCAGCATCGCGGTGCTGGCGACGAGGATGGCGGCGAGTGTGTGGGTGGTTTTCATCGTATTCTCCTGGCGAATGTGTGATCGAAGAATAGTGCTTGAGAAAAACTTGGTCTGTGCGCTGGCGCACCGTTTCGATGCTGTTTTGATATTCGCAGCCGCAGCCGTCGCTCCGCCTGTAGGGAGGACATATTCAGTGTGACCGCGCAGGCGCCTTGTTGCGTGCACTGCCGGGGGGGGGGCACGTGGTGTGGGAGCCACAGGACTGGTTAAATCACAACATTTTTGGCCAGGAAGGTCGCTGTGTTCGCCAGCGTACAGAAGGCCAGCGCCAACTGCCGTAAAACGGTACTGTCGTTGACCAATTCCAGAGATCCATTATGCGCTACCGCCTGACCACCATCGCCGCCCTTGTACTTGCGTTAGGTTGCAACGTCGCCAGCGCCGCTGTCGATGAAGCCAAGCTGGTCTACAAGCAGGCGCAGGACAATGCCGCGTCGGCTTATAAGCTTGCACATGAACGCTGCAATGCCATTGCCGGCAACCCCAAGGATGTCTGCGTCGCCGAGGCAAAGGCTGCCCGCGTGCGCACCGAAGAGGAAGCGGGCGCGTACTACAAGAATACGCTCAAGGCCTACACCAAGTCGCGCATCAAGATCGCCGATGCGACGTACCAGCTCGACAAGACCAGGTGCGGCGCACTGGCCGGCAACCAGAAAGATGTGTGCGTCAGCCAGGCCAAGTCCGCGCTGGTGGCCACCCAGGCCGACGCCAAGGCGGACAAGAAAGCCATGGAAGCGCGCGCCGACGCCCGCGATGACAAGCGCAGTGCCGAGTACCAGGTTGCACGTGAAAAATGTGATGCATTCGCCGGGGCAAGCAAAGACAGTTGCATGACTGCTGCCAAGGCACAGTACGGCAAGTAAGCCGGGAAGTAATTTTGATTTTTTTTGACCATCCACCAAGGAGATTTACCATGACCATCGCACGCCGTTTCGCCACCATGCTGTTCGCCGCTTCCATCGTTGCCACCATGGCCGGCTGCGCTTCGACCTCGACCAAAGAAGGCACCGGCGAATACGTCGACGACGCCGTCATCACCACCAAGGTGAAAGCATCGATCTTCAATGAGCCGACCCTGAAATCGACCGAGATCAATGTCGAAACCTTCAAAGGCGCCGTCCAGTTGTCGGGCTTCGTCGCCCAGCCACAAGATGCCGTCAAAGCCGGCGAACTCGCCCGCGGCGTTAAAGGCGTAGCGACTGTCAAAAACGACATTCGCGTGAAGTAATCGGCCCGTCCAGGCGGGGCGCCATGCGCCGCCTGACATGCCGTGAATGCCCTTGCCGGTCGCGCCAGTCGCGGCCGGTTGACGTTGATGCTGCCAACTATCCAGTCTCCCATGAAGCCCGAATCCACCTTGCCCGCCGATTCCGGCACCGATGGGCCCGCAGCGACCCCGTCATTGCAGTCCCTGCCTGGCGCCGTTCCGGCGCTGGCCGAACCAGTCGGCCATTCGTTCAAATTTCCCTTGCATGTCAACGCGCGCGGCACCGCCATCGGCATCATTGCCACGGTGGCCTTCGTGTGGGCCCTGCAATGGGCTGAAAAATTCCTCGTACCTCTGCTGCTGGGCGTGTTCATCGCATACACCCTGAGCCCGGTGGTGGCCTGGCTGGAGCGGCGGCGCCTGCCCCGTGCCGTCGGCGCCACCCTGGTCACGGTGGCGATCCTGGGCATCCTGGGCGGGGTGGCCTATCGGGTGCAGGGAGAGATGATGAATATCGTCGACGAGTTGCCGGCGATTACCCATAAGCTGACCAAGGTACTGAGCGCCGGCAATGGCCAGCCAGGCACCTTTGCGCAGATGCAGGCGGCGGCCCGCGAGATCGAACGGGCCACCGCCGCGGTGGGCGATTCGTCGAAGCCGGCCGCGCGCCGCCCGGTCGTTGCCGTCAGCTCCATGCCAAGCCCGGCAGCGGGTAGCAGCATCAAGATGATGGACTGGATACTGGCCGGTTCGGTCGGGGTCGCCGCCTTCATCAGCCAGGCAACCATGGTGGTGTTCCTGGTGTTCTTCCTGCTGTTGGCGGGCGACACCTTCAAACGCAAACTGGTCAAGTTGACGGGGCCGTCCCTGACCCGCAAGAAGGTGACCGTCCACATCCTCGACGACATCAACAGCTCGATCCAGGCCTATATGTTCATGCTGCTGGTGACCAACGTCCTGCTGGCCCTGTTGATGTGGCTGGCCCTGTCCGCCATTGGCCTGGACAATGCGGGCGCCTGGGCCATCTTCGCCGGCCTGATGCACATCATGCCGTACTTCGGCCCCTTGCTGATCACCGCCTCGACGGGGGTGGTCGCCTTCATGCAATTTGAGTCGGTGCAGATGGTATTGCTGGTCGGCGGCGCCTCGCTGGCCATCGCCACCCTGGTGGGTACCTTCGTGGCGACCTGGATGACGGGCCGTATCGCCCGCATGAATCCCGCCGCTGTCTTTGTCAGCCTGCTGTTCTGGGGCTGGTTATGGGGCGTGTGGGGCCTGTTGCTGGGCGTGCCCGTCGTGGTGGTGCTCAAGGTGGTCGCCGAGCGTGTCGAGGGAATGGAAGTGGTGGCCGAGTTGCTCGGCGAGTAAGCGCGACACGGGGGAGCCCGGCGCTGCTTGGGCACCGCGCGCGCCGAGGTGGGCAAGCGGGCGGTCGCCCGGTGGCACCGACGGGGGCGAGCGCCTGGGGAGGGCACCACTTGCCGCCCGGGCCGCATCGCATTGCGCCCGGTTGGCAGGGACGATGGGGCAGGGCACCAGGGGCGCAGCCGGTATCGGCGATTCCCCATGAGAAATCTCACAGGGCCTGCTGCTGCGCCGGTCTGTCTTAGCCCTGCTGCTGTGCGGGGGCCATCGCCGTGAGGAGGTCTTTTTTGTCCCTGAGACTGCCAAGCTGGAGGGCATATTGGCGGGCGAACTGGGCGCCGAGAAAGAAGATCTGCGCGGAATAATAGACCCACAGCAGGATCGCGATGGTGGAGCCGGCCGCGCCGAAACTGTCGGCGACACCACTGTTGCCGATGTACAGGCCAATAATATATTTGCCCAGCACGAACATCGCTGCCGTGCCCAGGGCGCCGATCACCACGTCTTTCCACGCCAGTTGCAAACGGGGCAGCAGCTTGTAGATGGCGCCGAACAGCACGGCGATGACCAGAAAGCTGATCAGCCAGGCGATCCAGCCCAGGATCAGGGTGGCATCTTTCCACAAGCCGCCCACGTAACTTTCCATGACCGTCAGCGCCGCGCTCACCACCAGCGACACCATCAGCAGGAAAGCCAGCACCAGGATGATGCCAAATGACAGCAAACGGGTGCGCACCATCTCCCACCAGCTCGAGCCAACAGGCTTGGGCACATCCCAGATATCGTCGAGGCTGTCTTTTAATTCGGCGAAGACGGTGGTGGCGCCCACCAGCAGCAGGGCACCGGCGATCAAGGTTGCCTTGAGCCCCGTGCCATGGTTTTGGGCGCCCGCCAGGACCAGTTGCAGGGCCGCCGCGCCTTTGTCGCCCATCAAGCCTTTGAGCTGGCCAAACAGCTGGCCCTGGGCGGCGTCGGCACCGTAGAAAAAGCCGGCGACGGCCAACACCAGCACCATGATGGGCGCCATGGAAAACAAGGTATAAAAGGCCAGCGCAGCACCCTTGCTGCCGCAGCGATCATCGATCCACTCGTTGATCGCGCACCGCATGATGTGTGCCAGCTGGCCGGCGCTTGATTTCCAATGTTTGACTTGCATGAGTTCCTTAAGGCGCAAATGGGCGTAGACGGGCCCATTTTGCCTTAAAACCAAGAAATCACTGCACACGCCTTTCAACGGAGATCTGTTCCACTTCCACCCTGCGGTTCGGCTCCAGGCATTTGATGAGCGCCGCGCGATTGCTTTCCTTGCAAGTGACGACGGGCATGGTTTCACCTTTGCCGAAGGCTTTCAGCCGTTCGGCGGCGATGCCCTTGCCGACCAGGTAGTCACGGACGGCGTTGGCCCGTCGCTCGGACAGCTTCTGGTTGTATTTTGCCGAGCCCAGCCGGTCGGCGTGGCCCGTGATGTCGACGTCGGTGATGCTGGGGTCGGCGGCGAGGGCGGCGGCAATATCGTCCAGCCGGGGCTGCGGCAAGGTCAGGCGTGCACTGTCGAACTCGAACAGCTCGGTGGCCGACAGGGTGACTTTTTCGAAGCGCGGCGGTGGTGGCGGTGGTGGCGGCGGCGGCGCCGGCGGCTCGACGGGAGGTGGTGGCGGCGGCGGCGTTGGTGCGGGCGGTGGCGGTGGTGGCGCTGGTTTGCTGAACGCGTAATTGATGCCGAGCGAGATGTAGCGGTTGTTGCTGCGGCGCAAACCCAGCGCGGTCTGGTCGTCGCCGCGGATAAAGCCGCGCACCGAACGGATGTCCGCCTGCACCGACCATTGGGCGTCCCAGGCCCACTGGAAGCCGATGCCGGCGCTGATATACGGCGAGGTGGCGCTCTCGCGGCGCAGGGGATTTTCGACCCGGTCGTGCTGGGCGCCGACGCCGATCAGCACGAAGGGGCGGAAGTTTTTACGCGACAGCATCCACAGGGCATCGGCGCCCAGCAGGGTCTGGCGGTAGCGGTAGGCGCCTTCCTCGGGGCGCACGTAGCTGGCGCCCACTTGCACGTCCCAACTCGGTGTCAGGGGGCGGCCCAGCCTGAAGGCGCCGCCCCAGTCGCGGTCGCTCAGGCCGAACTCGCGGTCAGGGCGCACGTTGATGACGCTGGGCTGCATGTACCACGACGGATTGATGTCCTGCGCCAGCAGCGGATTTGCCGCGCACAAGGCGCCCATCGCAAACGCGTATCGTTTAAATTGGTTCACAAATGACTCCCGGGATTGTTATTGAACGGATGGCTCGGCTTTTCATCGCGACATCGCTTGTGGATGTTGGACGAAGATTAAGATCAGGAGTTCCCGGGAAGGGAACGGCCGAGCGCGCTGCTATGGCGCGCTTCGATATGCCGCAAAGGTGTGTTCGATGACGGGCGGTTGACGGGGAGCGCGTGGCGAATATCCAACGCGATGGCGCCCGCTGGCAGCGGCGCGCATAAAAAAACGCCGCCGCGGATCGCTCCGCGGCGGCGTTTTGCGACCTGGCCCGGGGGCCTGGCGCTTACTTGTTCTCTGGCTTGGCTTCTGGCACCACGATGACGGTGTCGCCGGTCTTGCCCGCTTCGCCTTTTTCACCGGCCGCGCCGGTTGCACCGGTTGCGCCCGCTGGACCTGGTACGGCCACTGGCACGGCGACTTCTTTCTCAACGGTCATGGTCGGCTGGACCACGGTGGTCGCTGGCGGGGTGACGGTGGTTTTTTCGCATGCGCTCAGGCCGATGACGGCAAGCATGGCGACGAGGACGGTTGCTTTCATGATGTTTCCTTTATAGAGGTTGTCGACCGGAATCGATGGGATGTGTGAAATACCTTCACACGAACGGCCTGATCATAGAGGAGTCGCACCGCCTGATCTGTACGTCAACGCACAAAGCGTGGTGATCTATCCCCGCGGAAATCATCGAGATATCCCTCGATGAATCGAGCCTTTGTTAAATGTTCGATGGCGCACAGACCATGCAGCGATGCACAGGCAATCTAGGCACAAGCCAAAGGGAACCGTAGGGCCGCACCGATGTCAAACATGCGACGACGCCTTCCCGATCCACTGACTATCTCATTTGGAGTACACGACCATGCATGCACCGACCAATTACAACGCGAGCCACAGCGACATGGGCGCAATGCACTCTTCCGGCAACGGCAACTCAGCACTGATCGAACGTGTCGCGCCCCAGCCTGCCGAGCGTGCGCCCATTTCCATGGCGCCGATCGAGCGCGTGCGTTCGACGTCGGCCACCCAGCGCCGTATCGAAAACATGCAAAAGCTCATTGGTGAATTGTCGACCCATGAAATGCTGGCCGACGAAATCGCCTGGTTCCTGAAATTCTCGCCGTCCGGCGCCCGCAAGTACATCCGCGATCTGCGCGAAGCGGGCGTGATCGAACTGGCGCGCTACATCGAGGGCACTGCCACCTACCTGGGCAAGGCGGTCTACCAGATCTCGCCCGACCCGGATCGTGTCAAGGCCTTCCTGGCCGCCATCGTGCAGCCCAAGCGCGAGGGCGCCGCCCCGCGCAAGGAACGCCCGGGCCTGCGCGAGCAAGCCATGGCAGGCACTGGCCGCCACTTCCACATCCTGGCCGATGACACCCATTACGCCATCCGCGTCAACCGCAGCCCCGTGGCCCGCGACCCGCTGGTGGCAGCGCTGTTCGGTGCCGCGCCTTCGGCCACCAAGGAACACGCCTGAGCCGGCGCCAGACCGGGCTCGCCACGGCGTCGTCGCCACGGTAGTCCGTTTGATGCGGCACCCACGGCATTCGCACGGCCCTGCAGATACTTGCAGGGCCGTTTGTCTTGTGCCGCCATGGTTGCTTGTTCATTTTTACTGCAATTGTTTCTATCGAGCATACTGTTGAAATACCGACAAGCAGCCCCACGTTTGGCGACAGGGCGGGCGTGGCGTCGATGGCGCCACCGCCGTGTTGATGACATGCTTCACATGCGAAGGGCGGGAAATGGAAATGCTGATCTGGACAACCGTGGCCGGGCTGCTCATCGGCGCCGTGCTGCTGGTGCCGCGCTGGCGGCGCCGGCGGGCGCTGGCCGCGCCGCTGGCGCCTGGCCGCGTGGCCATGCTTGCGCACAGTCTGCCCATCTATGACCGGCTGGGCGCCGAATTGCAGGGCCAGTTGCAGCGGCTCGTGCAACAATTTTTGTACGACAAGAAGTTCGTCGGCTGTGACGGCCTTGAGGTCGATGACGACATGCGCGTCACCATTGCCGGCCAGGCCTGCCTGCTGTTGCTGAACCGCTTTACCAGGGTCTATCCGGCCCTGCATACCATCCTCGTGTATCCGGGCGCCTTTCTGGTGCCGCGCAACGTGGTGGACGGCGCCGGCGTGGTCACGGCCACGCGCCAGGACCTGCTCGGTGAATCCTGGGGCGATGGTCGCGTGGTGCTGGCCTGGGACCATGTGCGGCGCGGCGGCGCCGACTGGCACGACGGCCAGAATGTCGTGCTGCACGAATTTGCCCACCAGCTCGACAGTGAATCGGGCAGCACCAACGGCGCGCCCTACCTGGGCAGCCAGTCCAGCTACCGCAACTGGTCGCAGGTGCTGTCGCGCGATTTCGCCGCCCTGCGCGCCGATGCGATGTTGCGCCAGCATAGCGTGATGGACCATTACGGCGCCACCAGCCCCGCCGAATTTTTTGCCGTGGCGACGGAAACCTTCTTTGAAAAGCCGTGGCAGATGGCCGAGCGCCATCCGGCCCTGTACGGCGAGTTCGGCAAGTACTATCGGGTCGATCCCCGCCAGTGGCAGGATGCGCCGCTGGCGCACGGCGACAGCGATGCGCCCGCCAGCCACGGCGACCCGGGCGCCCGCTATGGCAACTGGCGCTGAGCCCTGGTGCGCGGGCCAGGTCGGTACGCTGGCGTACAGAGTGGCGCCGCGGGTGAGCGCATGATGGTCGCTACTGACACCCCACGCGGAGGAACACAGCATGTCCATCATCATTGCAGGGCACTTTCAACTCCAGGACGAGGTCGACCGGGCGCGCCAGGCACTGGTCGATGCCGCTTATCCTGAACAACATATCTGCGGCTTTTTCGTCAATCAGCCCGGCCAGCACGACATGACGGCCATTGGTGGCGATCGGGCGCTTTCGCCCGGCGCCAGGGAAACGCCGGAAGGGCTGGCCGAGGGCGCCGCTGCCGGCGGCATCGTCGGTGCGGCCGTCGGTGCCGTCACCACCCCCGTCACCGGCCCCCTCGGCGCCATCGTGGGCGGCCTGGTGGGCGCCCACGTGGGATCCCTGTTCAGCTTTTCCAAGATGAAAGACAAGGGCGAGGACGAGGCGGGCGGCGGCAACCAGGACCGGGTGCGCAAGCCGGGCATGCTGCTGGCCGTGGCGATCGAAGACGGCGCCGACGAAGCCACTGCCGTCGAAGCGCTGCGCCGGGTGGGCGCCCACCACATCGAACGCGCCCACGGCACCATCGTTGACGGCGACTGGATCGATTTCGATCCGCTGAGCGAGCCGCAACTGCTGACGCATTAAAAAACCAATTTGACAAGCCCGGCAGCTTTGATATTTGTCAATAAGCTGTCTTTCTTCCTCTCTTAAACTTGATTTTTCGCAGCGTCTGCTGTGTCTGACAAGTTGACGGGGGGAGCATGGAGGCATCGAGGGTAGCGCTGGTGACAGGGGGCATGAGTGGGCTCGGCACGGCAATCTGCCGGCGACTCGATGCTGACGGCTTTCGGGTGGCGGTCGCCTATTCTGCCGGGCAGCGCGATCCGCAGGCCTGGCTGGCCGCCCAGCGCGACGAGGGCCATCGCTTTACCGCGTACCGGGTCGATGCGGCCGATTATGGCGATGCCGAGTGGATGGTGCAGAAGGTGCTTGCCGAACTGGGCCGCATCGATGTGCTGGTCAACAACGTCGGCGTGCTGTGCGATCGCAGCCTGAGCAACATGTCGGCCGACGAATGGCATGCCGTGCTGCGTGCCACGCTCGACAGTGTATTTAACATGAGCAAGCAGGTGATCGATCCCATGACGGAGCGCCGCTGGGGCCGCATCATCAACCTCTCGTCCGTCACCGCCCAAAGCGGCGCCTACGGCCAGTCCAATTACGCTGCCGCCAAGGCCGGCATACACGGTTTTACCAAGTCGCTGGCGCTCGAACTGGCCCGCTTGGGCATCACCGTCAACACCATTTCGCCCGGCATCCTGCGCAGCCGGCTCGTCCAACAGATCCCCAGCGACGTCATGGCCCGGACGATACTGCCGTCGATCCCCGTGGGCCGCTTGGGCGAGCCGGCGGAAGTGGCGGCGCTGGTGGCCTACCTGGCATCGGACGATGCCGCTTATGTCACGGGAGCGAATGTGGCCATCAATGGTGGCCAGCACATGAGTTGACCATCGCCCGGCCTTGCCTGGACCGCAAGAGCGGCAAGCAGCGGGCAGGCAGCGCGCATGCACCTGTCAAGCAGCGCGCAGAGCGCGCGGGGGCGCCGCCCCGGTCGGATCGGCTCAGCCAGTCACCCGGCCAGGCGGCGCCGGCGATCAGCGCCGTTCGGCCCGCGTCTGGCAGGCGATGCACAAGCGCGCCTCCGGCCGCGCCTGCAGGCGCGAAAAGCCGATGGGATTGCCGCATTCTTCGCACGCACCGTAGCTGCCATCGTCAAACTTGGCCAGCGCATGCTTGATGACGCCCATCTGCGCGGCCTTGTGGCCGGCCGCTTCCTGGGCCAGTTCGTTGAGCAGGCGCACGGTTGCCATGTCGGCCGGCGAGGTCTCGACTTCCTCGACGGCCAGGTCATGGCTCGAGCCGATGCGCTCGGCATCGTTGGCGATGGCGGCGCGGGCTCGCTCTAGCATCGAGCGCAGCAGCGCAAGCTGGTCCTGTTGCAGGCCGTTCATGGAGAGGTCCTCGCTACCGACGGTGAATCACGGTTTCAGTGTAGCGCGATCAGTCGCGGCTGACCATGCATGCACGCCTGTGCGCCACCATGCGCCTGCGAGGCTTTATGGGGTGGCGGGCGGCGCTGGGGGCTGGTGCGCGGCGACCCCGGCGGCGTGCAGGCGCACCTGGCCCAGCGCAGCGACGACGCCAGCGAGGTTGCCGGTGCCAGCGCTGCCGGCCAGCGACAGCAGGCCGCCAATCAGGCCGATCACTTCGCCCAGTTTGCCGATCTTGCGGATTTTTTCTACAGCGGCAGCGGTCAGCTCGATGATGAGTTGCTGCGGCACGCCCAGCGCGGGCACCACCGCCGCGGCCGCGTCGGCGTACAAGCTGTTGGCGCGCTGGCGCAGCAGTTGTTCGTCGTCGTTGAGGGCGCGCACGACGGCCTGCTCATCGTCGCTGAACGGGCCCTGGTGCGAGGTGATTTCTTTCATCAGCCGTTTGTGCAGGGCGTCGGCGCTGGCGCTGAGCTGGTCGGCCAGCGCTTCGACGTCGGCGATGCTGGCCAGGCCGGCGCGGGGTGGGTCTTCGTTCATGGAGGTCTCCGGTGCGGCCTAGTTCGATGCCGCCAGGCCCAGGCGAATCGCTTGCAAATCGGTGGTGTAGCTGACCAGCATGGCTTTGAGGTCGGCTGCCTGCAAATCGTTCAGGTGCTCACGCAGGCGCTGGTGGCCGATCGACACCTTGGTCAGGCCCTGCACGGCCAGGTCGTAGCGTTTGTCGAGCAGGCGGTATTCGGCCGTCTTGCTCATCTGGTGCACCTTGGCCAGGGTCACCAGCACGCGCTCCTGCGGCTTGCTGGCCAGCGGGATTTCAACGTCGAACAGGCCAAGGATGGTCTTTTTTTCGTTGTCATGGGTCTTGATGTAGACGCGCGTCAGGGTCAGCATGGCGTCGAGCAGCGTCTGCAGGTCGCGGTCGCCGTCGCGCACCATCGATTGCACGCTGCGGTTCTGGTAGTTGGAGGCGATCACCCTGGTCAGCAGCCGCGTCATGCCCGTGTAGGCTTGCACATGGCGTTGGTCGAGGCCGCTATCGACGTTGGCCTTGATGCCGTTGCCCAGTTCGTCGAGGCGGTCGCCCAGGTCGTAGCGCTCAGCGCCAGCGAGCATCGACAGCGTCTGCATGTACAGCACCACCGCCTTCTGCGCGCTGACGAAATCGTCGTAGTTGGCGCGCCGCCTGGCATCGGCCTCCTTGCCGACTTTTTCCGCCGCTGGCGCCAGGTACAACTGCTCGCGCGCGTAGGTGTCGCGGTAGCGGGTCGACAACTCGTTGTAGGCGCCCAGCCTGGCCGACTGATCGGCGAAGTCGCGCACTTCCTGCAAGCTGACGGTGGCGGTACTGGCGCAGCCGCTCAGCAGCAGCGCCAGGCAGGTGGTGAATGCGGCAAACACGGCTGAAACGCGGGCAGGGCGCATGGGTCCTTTCTGAGCGCGCGGAAAAGCACACCCGAACGGCCTATCTTGCACCAGTACGGCGCAGCGAATTTGCTCGGCGTCAAGCAGACGCGACCGCCCCTTCGATCGGCTAGCGCACCTTGGCTGGATCGAAGTGGGGATTGTCGATCAGCGCGAACTGATTACCGTCCGGATCGCGCAAGGAGGCCACGCGGATGCCGCCGCCGACATCGTCCAGCGGCGTGTGCACGCTGGCCCCCAGCGCGACGATGCGGTCGATGTCCGCCTCGATGTCACTGCTGCTCCAGTAGGCGGTAGCGCCATCGGGGCCCGGTTGGCCGTCGGGCACCAGGCCCAACTCGAAACCGCCCACTTCGAAGCCCACATAAAACACGGCATCGAAATACGGCGCTCTTTCCAGCACCGCCTGGTACCAGGCGCTCGCGGCGGCGAGGTCGGAGACGGGGTAAATGACGGTGCGCAAACCGGTAATCATGGGGACCTCGCTGGTGGTGGATGGGTGCTGCCGTGATCAAGCTGAAGCTGCTGTCGCCGCGCGCCAGCCCAGGCCGTCGAGCGTGGTCGACGCCGGAATGTATTCGCAGCCCACATGGCCAGGGTAGCCCAGGCGATCGAGCATGCCAAAAAGGAAAGTATAGTTGATCTCTCCCGTGCCCGGTTCGTGGCGGCCCGGATTGTCGGCAATCTGGATGTGGCCGATGCGGGGCAGGTGGGCGCTGATGGTGGCGGCCAGCTCGCCCTCCATGCGTTGCATATGATAAATATCGTATTGCAGCATGAGATTATCGGCGCCCACTTCATTCATGATGGCCAGCGCCTGCTTGCTGCCGGTGAGGAAATAGCCGGGGATGTCGAAGGTGTTGATCGGCTCGATCAGCAGGCGCACGGCGTGTTTGGCGGCGGCGGCGGTGGCAAACTTGAGGTTCTCGACAAACACTTCGTGCGCGCGCTCCGGGCTGACCTTGGGCGGCAGCTTGCCGGCCATGCAGTGCAACTGGCCCACCCCCAGTTCGGCGGCATATTCGAGGGCCTGGCCCACGCTGTCCTGGAACTGGCCGATGCGGCGCGGGTCGCAGGCATAGCCCCGTTCGCCCGCATTCCAGTCGCCCGCTGGCAGGTTGAACAGCACCAGTTGCAGCTGCTGGCGGGCCAGGCGGTTGGCAATGTCGTCGGCATCGAAGGCGTACGGAAACAGGAATTCGACGGCGTCGAAGCCCGCCTGGCGGGCGGCGGCAAAGCGGTCGAGGAAGGCGGTTTCACCAAACATCGTGCTGAGGTTGGCGGCAAATTTCGGCATGGGCTCACAGTTGCGGGAAGTCGATGCCGATATCGTAGCCGATTTTCAGCGCGATGGCGGCACCGCTGCCGGCGTCGCCGGCGCGCCGAAGCGGGCCAGCAAGGCCGTCATGGTATCGAGCTGGTCGGCGGCGACGCCCCGCAGCAGGTCGCCGCTGACCAGGTCGACGGTGACGGTGGCGTTGACCAGCATCTCTGCGCCCACTGCCGTGACGACGGCAAAGCCCACCCGCGCGTCGCTGGGATCGGGCTGGCGCGTGACCAGGCCGATTTTTTCCAGCGGCAGCAGGGTGCGCGTCACCCCCGAAGCGGACAGGCCCAGTCGTTCGGCCAGGTCGACCCGGCGCAGGCGTCCCCCTTCCGCACGGGCCAGGTGGTTGAGCACCTGAAAATCGCCAAAGCTGATGCCGTGGTGGTTGCCCAGCGCGACGTCGAAACGCCGCACGAACGCGGCGTGGGCACGCGCCAGGCGCAAACAGAAATCGGTGCTCGAGAGTGTGGGAATGGTGACCATGGCAGTACTCCTGGATATACTTGAGAGCTCAAGTATATCGGATTTAATTGCGTAGTCAAGTAAATTTCGACGTCCGCTTCTTGCTGCGTCCCATAAAAAAAGGCGCTTTCACCGTTGGCTGTGGGTCGTCCCCGAACCGATTTGAACTGCCGGGGTCAAACCTGCTCCACCAACGTACCGGGAGCGGGGGCATGGCACAAGTTTGAACGGTGGCGCCGTCATTTCAACGGCGTGGCCACGCGCTACCTGGACAATTACCTGGGCTGGTGCTGGGCCATCGACCTGCGCCGCATCGGCAACGCCGAGCGCTTCCTCGCAGCGGCGCTCGGTCACTTCAGCGCTTGAGCTCGAAAGAAACTCAACAG
>NZ_JAFCXL010000024.1:0-68258 GCF_049898325.1 Massilia sp. DWR3-1-1
GACGGCCGCAGCCACCGCTACCCGTGGCTGGGCATCGGCGCGAAGCATCACGACCCGGTCGAGCAAATTACCGTCACCCGCATGAGCGCCACCCTGCTCACGCTCGACTTCGGCAAGCCGCTGCCAGAGGGCGAGCCCAGCCCCTGGCGCGAAACCTATGAACTGGTCGACACCGTGCGCACCAAGGCGGCCGAACTGGGCAAGGAGCATTTCCGGCTGATCGCGCTGCATGCCACAGACGGCGCCGCCCTCGGCCTGCGCTATGACCACATCGTCGCCGGCGAGGCGGTGCTCAGCGACATCGTCAGCAAGCAGGGCGACACCGTCGTCGCCCATGCCGGTACCCAGATCGACGTCAACAGCGGCCGCATCCGCGCGCTGTGGGAAATCCGCGACGGCGAGCTGGTGCGCCAACTCGCTGCCTACGACTACGACGACCACGGCGACCTGGTGCGCGCCCAGGACGAAAACGCCGCCGCCTGGCACTACCAGTACGACCGCCACCTCGTCACCCGCTACGTCGATCGCACCGGGCGCGGCATGAACCTCGCCTACGAAATCGGCATCGACATCGGCGGCATCAACAGCGGCGGCATCGACAGCGGCAGCATCGACAGCCCTCTGCACGCCAAGGCGATCCGCGAGTGGGCCGACGACGGCAGCGACGACACCCGGCTCGAATGGGACAAGAACATCCGCCTGACCTACGTGACCGACGCGCTCGGCCACGAGACGCGCTACTACTACGACATCGCCGGCTACACCTACCGCATCGTGTATCCGGACGGCGGCGAGGAATGGCTGTTCCGCGATGCCGCCAAGAACGTCGTCCGCCACATCCACGCCGACGGCAGCACCGAGCATCACCGCTACGACGCGCACGGCAACCTGCTCACGCACACGCGCGCTGACGGCAGCGAGGTCCATTTCGAGTACGACAGCGCTCACCGCGTCACCGGCATCCGCGACGCCGAAGGCGGGGTGTGGAAGCGCGACTACAACGCCCAAGGCCAGCTGGCCGAAGAAACGGATCCGCGCGGCAACAAAACCGCATACGCCTACGACAGGGCCGGCCGGCCCGTCGCCATCACCGACGCGAAGGGCGGCGTCAAGCAGATCGCCTACGGCGCCAATGGCCAGCTCGCCAGCTACACCGACTGTTCCGGACACAGCAGCCAGTGGGAATACGACGACCGTCAGCGCATGGTCAAGCGCATCGACGCCGCCGGCAACGTGACCGGCTACCGCTACACGCCGCTCAACGCCGAAACGCTGGCGCAAGCGCACGGCGAAGGGAAAAGCGCCGGCAACCACCCCGGCCAGCTCGAAGCGGTCATCTTCCCCGACGGCAGGCAGGAGCAACTGCGCCACGACGCCGAAGGCCGGCTAATGGCGCACACCGACGCCTTGCATCGCACCACCGCCTACCGCTACACCGCGGCCGGACTGATCGCCCAGCGCACCGACGCGCTGGGCCACAGCCTGCACTACCGGTGGGACGCGCTTGGCCGCCTGTCCGCGCTGGAAAACGAAAACGGCAGCGTCTACCGTTTTCAGTACGACCCGGTCGGCCGCCTGCTGCAGGAACAGGGTTTTGATGGCAAGGCTATCCAGTACCGCTACGACGAAGCGACCGGCGTGCTGGCCGAGACCATCGAAGCGGGCGTGACCACCCGGCTCGACTTCGACCCCATGGGCCGGCTCCTGCAACGCCGCGCCACGGCTACTGGCCAGCCCGAGCAGATCGAAACCTTCGCCTACAACGCCAACGGCCAGCTGGCCGAAGCGAACAACGAACACGCCAGGCTGCAATGGTTTTACGACGCCGCCGGCAACCTGGTGCGCGAGCACCAGCACTACCAAGGCCCGTTCTACCCCGAAAAACGCACTGCGGTCTGGCACCATCACCACGACGAACTCAACGAGCGCACCGGCACCACCCGCCCCGACGGCCATCGCATCGACTGGCTGACCTACGGCGCCGGCCACGTGCACGGCCTGCTGCTCGATGGACAGGACCTTGTCTCCTTCGAGCGCGACGCGCTGTACCAGGAAACCGGCCGCACCCAGGCCAACGGCCTGCTGCAGACAATGCAATACGACCCGGTCGGCCGCCTGATCGAGCAGCAGCTCGGCGCCATCGACCAGGTCGGCCAGAAAAACCGGCAGGCTTACCCCGCCCCGTACCGTCCCGACGTCCAGGCCGGCATGCACGCCACGCTCAAGCGGCGCTATGGCTACGACCCATCGGGCCAACTGGCCAGCATCGAAGACAGCCGCCGCGGACGCATCGAGTACCGCTACGACCCGGTCGGACGGCTGCTGTCGGCAAGCAGCGCACTGGCCCAGGAAACCTTCGCTTTCGACCCGGCCGGCAACATCCAGGCAGCCGAACCCGCGCAGCCGGCGCCCATTACCCGCCGCGAGCAGTTGCCAACGCTGCTCGACAACCTGCTCAAGGAGTATGCCGGCGTCAGCTACCGCTATGACGAACGCGGCAACCTGGTGGAACGTACCGGGAATGGCGAGCGGTCGGCGTATGAATGGGATGCGTTCAACCGGATGACCCGCGCGACGACCTCGCACGGCGTGACCACCTTCGCCTACGATCCGCTGGGGCGGCGCATCGCCAAGCACAGCCAGGCGACGGGAAGCACTGCTTTTCGGCAGCCAACCCGGACCATGTATGGCTGGGACGGCGACACGCTGGCGCTGGAAAGCAGCCTGCACCCGGGCCATGCGGCCGGCGGACGGACGGTGCACTACGTGTACGAGCGCGACAGCTTCGTGCCGCTGGTGCAGGCCACCAGACATCGGGCGCTTCGACTGCCGCCCACCACCGATGTCAAGGCGCTGATGGCGGGCAGCGACGGCAAGTATGACATTGCGCTCGATCCGCTATGGAACGGGGGATCCGAGCAGGAAGCCGAACCGTTCGGGAAGCAAGAGATCGCCTTCTATCAATGTGACCATCTGGGTACGCCCCAGGAGTTGACCGACCATGAAGGAAAAGTAGCGTGGTCGGCGCAGTACAAGGCATGGGGGCAAGCGAAAGAAGCGATCAGCGAGGCGGCGCGCAAGGCGGGGATGCGCAATCCGATCCGGTTTCAGGGGCAGTACCTTGATGACGAGACGGGGCTGCACTACAACCGGTATCGGTACTATGATCCCGATACGGCAAGGTACCTCAACCACGACCCGATTGGCCTCAATGGCGGCAACAATCTCTATGAGTACGCGCCTAATCCAACCGGATGGATGGACCCACTGGGGCTCATCACATGCTCAGGATTTCCAATCAAAAATAACTCTGCAAGAAAGTTACTGAAAGCACGAGGACTCTCAAAAACACAGCAGCAGGAGGTAGTAAACAGCTTTGATGGTCAAATTTATGCTTCTCCCGGGCTCGCCGGCGAGCAATTTACAATTACTGAATCCACTCCCGGAGCAGCGTCAGGAGTATTTGTGACACGATGCTCGGCTGGAGCAATACCTGCGGAAAGACGTCAAAAACTTGCGCTTCCACCAAGCAATTCAGCAGAAGTTGAAAGTCCTGTTGCCCTAACTCGGAATCAAATGCTACTTGAAGGAAAAGTGGCGCCTCAGCCACATTGGGGACCTGACAAAATCGGAGGGGGCTGGCAAGTCGTAACTGCTGGAGGTAAATACACAGGAGCAATTAAAAGATGACGACATTTTCAGAATTAATTAAAAGCATCATTTCCGATTTGCATCAAGCAGGATTTATTAAAGATGCTGACGATTTGCAGCGACTCGCCAATTTAGCGCTAGACCAAACTTTGTTGACGGATACGCGTAACGATGCTTTGAAGCAGATAGAGATGCGTTGCCACGTGAAGTGGCTTGGAGATTTATACCTGCCTCGTTTATCGCAAAAAGATTGGTGGGGAAGGCTTGAAAAACTTGCTAGATCAACCAAGAAGCGGTAATTGTCAACAAAGATGTCGCGTAAATTATGCGGCTTTTTTTGGTATTTCTGGTTGGTCCGGCTCGGGATTTAGCCAGACCTCATCCTTCAAATTCCAGTTATAGGTAAAGGCCAGAAATAGGTCGAGGCGTTTGCTGAAGCTATGAGAAAAAAACGGACGTGCGATGGATTTACAACCATAGGAAAAGAACGGCTAGAATTGATGAGGCAATCTGGAGAAAATAAATTCGATCTGGGGAGCAGCGAACGGGAAAGACGCGCTTTTGACGCCAACGCGGGCTGGATTATAGACAGGAATCGCGATGGCTATTCATTTATTGATATAGGTGGAAATGGCTCCTCAAACAAGAGTTCTTTCTATGTTATTGAGAAACAAACACTTCATCAAATAGGAGGAAAGGTGTACAGAGGTCCCCCGAAAGCTATCACTGAAGCTAGAGCGAAATCCAAACCAAGCGATCGCCCTAAAAGTAAAATAATATGCCCATTATTACAAAAATTACTATCATCATTCCAGTCGACAACTATGACGAAACGGAATATTACTACCGTAACGTTTTATGTTTTCCACATCAAGAAGGATTGTTTTTCTCACCCGTAGGTTTGTCTGAAGTGGCTTTGAAATTATTGATCGTTGATGAAAAGGCTAAATCCGATTGGCCACCACAAAAGCATTTTGCAATTTTTTTGCTACAGAATTGAGAAGAATTTCTTATCCTACTGCAAAAAAATTTACGAAAATGGGGCTTTGATAGAAACGGCTTTTTCTCACCCAGGTGGTTATTTTGCACGTGTTTTCGATCCCGCTGGCAATCAGTTCGAGATCGAATGCGAAAGTTATGATGAAGATGATCCGTCGATTGATTACTCAACAGTGCCATTCTTCTTTAACTATTGATCCGCTTTTGCGTCATAAGCAACATGCAATTGTTCAGTAATGGTTGATATTCGTAGCTGCAAAGCCCCGCCCAATAATAAAATCGCTTAACATGCGCTGAATGACATCAGGTATGACGTTGCGCTCGATCCACTATAAAACGGTGAGTATGGACAAAAATCCGAACCGTTTTGGAAGGAAGATATTGCGTTCTATCAACGCGACCTTTTAGGCGAACACCATCAAAGGGACGATATGGAGAGCAATAAGGTAATTGTATTATTTATTCCAGCGCGGAAAAGAATGATGGAGCAAATGGAGACCTTCAGTGGTGATGTCCTGCGCTTCACCATCCATCAGATCACGTTTCTACTGAGCAACATCGAGGCTGTTCGCGGCCAGTTGCAGTACTCAGATGTGTACCTCGATCCAGAAAGGGATCCTTTGTTTCAGTTCAATATAATAAGCGACTTTCCCGAATATCGCAAATCACTAAGGCAGCAAGGAGTTCATTTTGATTTTGCGGCAATGACTCCAGGCGGATATATGGCTAAAATATTCGCCCCCTGTGATAACTCGATATTGATTTGGTGTGACAGTTTCGAAAACAGCAGCAATGTCAGCCTAACGAGTTGGGATGAATACCGACGGTTCTAACCTAAATATTTAAAGACACGTCTGCGTTCCTTATATCAGCAATCACCGATTTCTATTGCAAGCGTCAGCTAAGACATATGTGAGAATGGACGCTTTATTAAGCGTCCAGCTGATCTCATGAAGACGGGGCCGAACACGGCTTTCTTCTGGCCCGGTAGAACTGATGCAGTCGGTGGAGTGGACGATTCTGCCGATATTGCTAATACTCACGGTGGGACGAGGCTTGAAGTGGCACTTTGATAGAAACAGCTTTTTTACACTCAGGGGGATACTATGCATGTGTTTCCGATGAGACCAGCGACAGGAATCGCACCAACGTTACTTTATGTTTTCCAGATTGGCTTCTTCTTGCCTTCTTAAATTAGCCCTGTGCCTTTTATTAACATCAAAGACAAATGCGCAAATACCAGCTGCAAGGAGTAATAAGGCTCTTGCTTGTCCCCACGAAAAAAATCTTCATGGAAGAATAAAAATCCGCCAGCTATTATTAAGAAAAATGCTCATACAAAAATTGGTATTTTTTCAAAAGGCAGGAGTCCTATGCCCATTGCATCTCCTTTATGTTTTGAATGTTTTACAATTGGACAATGAATTTTTCATGATTTAAAAAATCTTGACGTCACTCCAATGGTGTTCTTATTTTCTTCATTCAACAATACTATTCTTCTTTACTATTGAGCCGATTTTTTGCATCGTAAGCAAGGTACAACGCCTCAGAAATGAACGATATACATAGCCAAAAGGTTTCTGGTAGCGTCAACATAGATTGCTCGTTCAACCGCCACGGCGGCAAGAGAAAGTGACTATCAGAGACTTTGAATCCGTCGCGTTCATACCACGATGGCGCAAGGTTATGAGCCGATATGTACGTTAGCCTGACGGCCGCGTTTAGCCGGACGGTCCACCGTTCTGTTAACCACACCGATTCCACTGGAGAACCCAATGTCATTGAAGATCATTACAGTAGGAGACAAAACCGATCATGGCGGCACAGTTATTAGCGGTTCGCCCGACCACGACATCAGAGGACGGGCGATCGCCCGATTGGGCGACAAAGTTGACTGTCCCCTGCCCTACCCTGGCGGCAAACCGCACGGCGTCAACAAGATTATTACCGCACACGACACACTGACAGTCAACGGGGTGCCAGTCGCGGTCGAGGGATGCATGACGGAATGCGGGTGCAAGCTAATCGGCAGAATGCCTGCGACGGTCGGTTGAAAGGCTTAAATAATAATGCATACTATTAAATTAGACTTGAAAAAAGGGTTGGTCTTAGTTGATTCGACATGCGTGGCGGTTGACGAAAAAGGCGCCCTCGCAAGGCCTATCGAAAAACTGTGCTCCCCGCCAACTAAAACTGATGAAGGGAAAACAATATATGGCTTACTAAAAAAGTCAGTGCGTGCGGAAAATCGGCCGATTGCGTGATTGAAATCGGAGAGGGAAAAGTATGTTCCATAACATTCTTATTTTGTCTCATCGAATTTTTTGAATCCAACATTCTTGAATCAAAAATACTAAAATCACATGAAAGGTCTTCAAACGTAAATTTTGTGAGCGAGCATCCAAGCACCGCTTTTTTAAACCCGTGCAAATGGGGTCGAGCCATATTTTTCTATGATACCAAACAAGGCGACCTTAGTTAGGATATTAAATTCCAGCGCAATTTAACAAGACTCAGATTAGATCACCTCGTTACCGTGAAAGCTGATTGATGAAGGCTCGTGCATATCCATCCCCATTGAAGCGAGTTAAAAGATGGCACCAAGTCCGACCCATAGTTACGACGCATCTCGTCATACACAAGTCGGACTAAGCGACGTCAGCTATCGAAAAACGCGTTCACATTTGACGACTTGCCGCGGCTCTTGCAAACTGGCACCGGCTCAAGGTTTACTCTCGACTTTTGCGTGGCGCAATTGGCAAACAGATCGACAGCGTGGACGGCAACCGAATCCGAACGCGGCTTTCTTCCGGCCCGGTAGAACAGATAGTGTCATTGGAGTGGCAGCTGGTGCCAATATTGCCAATAATAAAAGTGAAACGATGCTTGAAATGTTAATTTCTAAACACAAGATTCGAATGTCAACTTGGGGCGACAAAAATTTAGTGGTTGTAAAATGATGGGTGTGAAATGTCTCGTGCCTATATCAAAGGCACGTGCGGATTCGTAAGAGGCGTCGTAAGAAAGTATTTGTGGATGAAAAATATCTGGAGAGAAAGGAGCGCTCATGAAAAACTTTCAGCTGACCAAATCGATATTATTGACCAGAAATATAGAAATTCGAGGACCATTTTTAACAGGTGATGTATGAATTTTGAAGTCAATGACGTCTCACGAGGAGACATATGTTTGAAGATTGAATACAAGCATGTCCGTGTTCTAGGGGAGGCGCTCGCTGCCTCGGCACCAAACGAACCAAGCTACGTCATCTATTTGAATTCATTGAACAACTGGGAGGTACCACCTGAAGATGCCTTAACTGAAAATGAAAAGCAGGATGTCATTAGCGCAATTCGGAAATATTTTCAGGATCACGGCTCGATTATCGATTTCGAATAGCGATCAAGCATAAATAATCCCATTCTACAGGAAATATGCTGGTGAAGAAGCGGACCAGCAGAACATTGTTTCAATCAGCACAGGAATGAAACTCAATATCAGCTTCCGCAAAGCGCTGAATCGTACAATGTAGCGGAAGAGCTAGTCGAGATGCCACATCCTTGCCGACCTCCGCAGAGATAAATTATGTCACAGAACAAGTTGATCATAGTAGATTTAAACCATGCCGTCGGAGCGACGCTACCAGTCTTGGACCGGACGTTCTACCAGTGCACTAACTGCTGGAGCATTCTCCTGTCAAACCCTTCGGACAATGAGTACTGCGTCTGCGGAAATGTCTCCGTCGACGCTGATGCCGGCAGGGCTGGGGCCAGGGACGAGCACTTGCTTCGAGTTTTGCAGATCGCTCATGCAGACTGATTAAAACGCATGCCCCCCATCACCTTGGAGAGTTCGACCCAGGTCAGCTACAACCCGCTGGGCCAGCGAAGAAGCACGTAGGGTCCGCTGGGAGAGCGTCGAAGAAGTTGGGGCCATTGATGGATAACACATCAGTAACGCAGATCGACACCATCGCCCCCAAGACTGGGGCCACGAAAGCTATCTTTAGACGATGAGTGACATGGAACTGACAGCGATTGCACGCGGGCACCTTCGGGTGAAGGTCGGTGCTAAAAGCGTTACCGTGTATGGTGAAGCTTTTTTAAGGGGATATGGATCTCCCGACTTCGTGCTTTATCAGAACAGTATCGAAATGTGGGATGCACCAAATGATCAAGAAGGCGTGACTCCCGCTGAAAAGAATCACCTGGTTCAATTCCTAAAGCAGGAGTTCGTCCGAAGAAAAATGTTCTTGGAAATTGAATAGCTAAGTTTCGTATTGATGAAAAAAGATCTTCGCGTAGCGACAGCCTCCGCATTTTCTAATTACCAATACAGACTAGTTGTCTGAATGCAATATTACATTGAGGAAAATAATCGATGAAGTATGGAAAATGGCTTGCTTATGAAGTGGAAAAACCATGATAAATTTTATTGAAGGAGAAATTAATTCCGGCGGAAAAAGTATCTCCATCATATCTGATTATGAATATCTAAATAGTATTAGCGAAGAAGGTTCCGTTGAGAAACGAAGAGACCCTGATGGAGGAGAGCCTTATTTTTACGTCGAAGCGGTTGCGGATGGCATGAGATTTGGTATATTTATCTCTTTGCGAGCCAGAAAAATAGATTGGATACGATTGAGCTGGTTAGACAGTTCCATGAAAGGGTGGGGCGACGTGAGTGAAAATGCTGTAAAAGGTGAATATCGTCTTTTCTTGAATTTAATCGAGAAAATGGTCGGGCGGCCACCTGATAATAAAAAAGATAAACTGCGTTCATGGGACCTTAAGTGGGGACAACTTAACGTGAGCAATGACCTCCGCACCTTTCAGGCAGACATTTATATGAGGCCTCGCTGAGGATGCTCGCCAGGCAGGTCGGCATCTGTTTTGACTCGTGAAATCTCAGGATACCAGAACCGCTCATAGTTATTTTTAATTTTAATCTTTGTGGATCTTAAGTTAAAAATTCTCCATGCCTTAGGTATTGACCATTTTTTTGCTTACGCCGAAATTGTTTTGTTGACCGGAACTATATGCCAGGATGAGCATTTTTTATTCCTTCATTTATAAATTTGATTATTATCGTCATTCTTTTAACATATATAATTAATCCGAAAAGCTATTGCATATTAGTTATGCATCTGAAGGAGGATAGATGGGTAAGTCCGAAAAACGGATACGAACAGAACAATAATTTTAGACAAACGGCGACGATCAGGCTGAGCTTACGTCCGTTTTTTCGACTTGATCCTCAACTTATAATCCGCCTCGAGGGCAGCAAGCGCCCCAACTGGCGGGCGGGTTGTTGAACTGGCGTCATGGCTCCCGGCGCCCCGCCCCGCTCGACGGTCAGCAGCGACGCCAGATAGTCGTTCATGGCGCAGAACAGCTGCGAGGACACTGCTTCAACCTCGTCCTCGTCCTCGTCCTCGTCCTCGTCCTCGTCCTCGTCCTCATCCTCGTCCTCATCATCGTCGTCATCGAAGGACTGGTCGTTCCAAGAGCCCATCGCGCCGAACACATCGGCTGCAGCGATCGCGGCCAGGCCCATCACGCGCCGGGTGCGCCATCCGAATGCAGCAAAAAGATCGACCAGTTCCGTGTCGGCCAAGTGATCCGGTGCATTGTTCGACACACAGATCCGCTCGAATGCCGCACGACTGAACGGTGCGTCTGCCCGCGCCTGCGCCGCCAAGCTTTTCGCCAGTTGGAAGTGCACAGCGAACGGCGATTCCACGCTTAGTGCAAATGCGCCGATGGCCTCAAGTGCCGCCTCGAAACGCTGTTGTTGGTCCACTTTCAAAATGGCTGCGGCTTCGTCCCCGGCGCCGACCTCACGCTCATTCTCGTCGAACACGTACATGCGCCAAGGCGCTGGATTCCGCTTCAAGTACCAGCCCATATCATGCTGCAAACGGCCGCGAAACGACAGTCGGCGACGTTCTTCCTCACCGGGGCCGAATATGTTTTCCAGCACAGCGGGAATCAGCGGCTCGCAGTCGCGCCGTTGGCATTCCACGCGAATCAACTCGAGCAAGTCATCGCGCACCAGTTCGGCCCCGATCGCGTCCAGGCCCTGTAAGTAATGCCCCCAATTCCCCGCGTCGATGTGGGGAAATTCTGTCAAATCAAAGTCCTCTCCCAATGTCTCTGCCAGTTGCTGCGGATCAGCGCACTGCTGCCAAATCTCGGCGTGAAACGGTTGCGCAATAATTAGTTGATACAGGTGCGACCCGGTGACCTGATCCTCGTCGTAGGCGTCGAGCCAGACATACCTGTCCCTGTCGTGGAAGGGAACGACTTTTTCAACCAGGTCCGCCAGATGAGCTGGAATCATGAAGGATTCGTCGAAAGTCAGGGCCTCCACCTGGATCTCTCGCATGATCTGGTCGCCAATGATGTCCCAGGCAGATGCGCCGGCGTTGGACACCAAAAAATCGGCCAGTTCGTCCGGCTCGACTTCGACGATGCCATTACATGAGTGAAACGCGTTGATGTCAGCCAGAATGGCTTTCCAGTAAAATTCGGGGTCGGCTTGGGCATTGATCAGATCGGCGAACTGGGCCACCGTCATAGCATGTGCGGCACTCGATATGGTGCCGGCATGGTAGCTGTGCCAGCCTCCAGCATTGCGCACGTGCAGCGTATCCGGCCTGCCGCCCAGGAAGCCGGCCATCATGTGCGCAGGGGTGTCCCCATTGCTCTGGCCACCGAAGGCGGGTCGGCAGGCAAGGGGGCCACCGGCGCGCTCACGCATTACCCACTCGCGCAGCGGTGTGACGCCTGCGCCGCTTCGGATCGCAACACTCGGCCTGTCGGTCCTGTACAGGACGGTCGAATCGAACAGCCCATCGCACCGCGCCAGCGCGTCGCGGAGGAACTCATCAGGGCAAGTCAGCAAGCCGACCGTGGCGGCCAATACAGTATTTTGAAAGTTCATCTAGTTCCCCGTTGGCGAAATGCACCATGCTGCACCATTGAGTCGGGGAATTGATGATTGTAGTCAACTTTGTCCAGATTAGCGGGCGGGTGTTTAAGCACGTCGTTGCGTCCCGCTTCCGCCGTGTCGGTCCTGCGTGATCTCGCTGCGGTATGGCCGTCGGATGCAAGATGCCTGAAGTCGTCACTGCCCCCAATCTCATGGCCAGTTTCGATGATCTTGTGAATGAAAAATGTTATTCCGTAGGCAAATCCAAGACTGCTTCCGCCCTCAAGGAAATTGATTTGCTGGCGAAAATATTTGCAGGCGGTAGTTCAGTACCCACCTGGTCCCAAGGATTCGCACCGCCGCACCCATGCGGCGGGAAAATACTTGATTCGCTGACAGTCTCAGAGCAACTCGATTGCCCGCCATCAGGCCTGACGAGCCGCTATCCGGCCGACTTCCGCGTGCTTGCACGTGAGCGAGTCGAAACAGCGTGGCAGCGTGGCCCCGCACCGAGACGGTGGCGGATGGTCGACGGGGTCTAGTGGTCTTCACCGCAGCAACCTTCAACCTGGACAATTTTATCGTCAGGCTTCTTTGCTGCCATTACACAAACCACGGCGGCAACCGCGATGACGAAACCATTCGCATACAGGAGCCATATCTTCGCGCGGAACAGGTGGCGGCCTACCTCGATCTCTCGGCCGGAAACTCGAATACAGGATTTCTCCGCATTACCCTTGCTATAGAGAACTTTGCCAGCGACCACATCCTGCTCGGTGCGCCGCCGCAGGGGCAATTGCTGCCCAGCCAGGCCAGCCTCATCCCATTAAACACAAGAAAACTAGAACAGAAATCTTACCCCCGATTCGTTTGTGTGCCGTTTGAAGACGCCTTAAGCGGTAGATATGCCAGTGTCCAAGGTTGAAAATACGCAACCCATTCCCCGCTCTGGAATCGACCGCAGGCGCACGCCTGCACACAATGACCCTGTCCTCATTCGCCTGCCTGCGGTCATCGCCATTTGCGCGATGTCTCGCAGCTGCATCTATGAAGCCATCAAGAACGGTACGTTTCCAGCGCCGGTAAAATTGAACGGTCGACCAAGCGCCTCGATCCAGCAGCAAGTCATAAATTGGGTGAACGACCGTATCCACGCCAGTCGGCAAGCGTGAGGACAGGCTATGGAGCACCGCCTATCGGAGACGCGTTTGCGCCGCCGGGATAATCGGCCCAGGCGGCCATCAGCTTGCAGCGCTTGTCCAGCAAATCGCCCCGGCGATACGCCGCCTCGACCTTGTCCGGTAATTTGTGAGCGAGCGCGTGCTCGCACACTTCCCGCGAAAACGCATTCGATGCGTACTCCGCACACCAGTCACGAAAGGTCGAGCGGAAACCATGCACCGTGATGTCGCCACGGCCCATGCGGCGCAGCACGGCAGTGAGCGACATGTCGGAGAGCGTGCCACCGCCGCGCCCGGGAAATACCAGCGGCGTCGAGGGTTCCGCCGCCCTCAATACCGCGAGAGCCGGCGCTGCCAGCGGCACCCGGTGCTCGCGTCCTGCCTTCATCGGCTCGGCGGGGACGGTCCATAACGCATCTGCGACATCGATTTCCGGCCAGGCGGCGCCGCGCACCTCGACGGACCGGCCAGCCGTATAGATCAGAAATTCCAGGGCGCGCGCGAAAATACCCTCGCGCTGCCGCAACAGTGCCATGAATGCGGGCGCCTCCGCCCAGGCAAGGGCCGGCCGATTGATTACCGGCGCCACCTTGTTCGGATTGGCAAGCAGGAACTCGAGGTGACCACGCCAACGCGCCGGGTTTTCACCAGTTCGAAACTTGCTCACCGTCGCCCAGTCCAGGATCGCCTCGATGCGGCCGCGCAGGCGCGTCGCCGTTTCCGTCTTGTCGATCGAGATCGGCGCCAGCGCCTTGACCACCAACGCCGTATCCACCTCGCCCACGGCCGCAGCGTCGAAAACGGGCGACATGTAGGTCGCAAGGGTGTTCTCCCATTGCTGGGCATATTTTGCATTGCGCCACGAGGCGCGGTCGGCGGTAATGTACGCTTGAGCGCAGGCGTCGAAGGTGATTGTGCGTGCTTCAACCAGCTTGAGGGCCAGCGCAGCATCGCGGCGCTCTGCCAGGGGGTTGGCGCCTGAACGGACGCGCCGGCCGCATTCGCGCGCCATTTCCCTCGCCTCGGCAAACGATACATCGCGCAAGGAGCCGCGGCCCATGTGATATCGCCGACCGTCGATTTCGTAACGGTACACCCAGCTCTTGCTGCTACTGGAGAACACTTGCAGCCACAAGCCCTCGCCGTCGCAATACCAGCCGGGCGCAGCCAGGCGTGACGCCTTCAGTGCCGACAAATTATTGACTGTTCTCGCCATGCGCGACCTCCACCGGAAGCTAGTTCTATCTACCGTTCTATCTACCGCTTAGAGGTGGATTGTGCCGAAAAGTGCCGGACCTAGCCGGACAAAATATCAAGCGAGCTCCCTATGGAGGGACGGAAAAAAGCCCCGTTTCCGGGGCTTCTTTTCTAATACTTGGCGGAGACGGTGGGATTCGAACTACACGTCCGCCTGCGACTGACAACGTCCGACGACGTCCAACAATAGGCCGCAATTTATGGGTGCAAACAAAAAGCATCGAAGCCGACTGGTCTTTCCAAGTCGGGCTTGAGTTCGGCGGACCGGCACGTCCAGATCTCGAGCGATCCCCGCACTGACGGCGCTTGCACGATGCGTTTACTGAACTTGCAACACTGAACCAACGCTGTCCGGGCTCGTCCGCTGAAGTCCCGCGCTGTTTTTCATACTTTTTTCATACTCAAAAAAAATGGCCTACACCTCGTCAGTGTAAGCCATTGATCTAAAACGTATTCTTGGTGGGAAGTGGCAGTTTCGAACTGCCGACCCCTGCAGTGTGAATGCAGTGCTCTACCCCTGAGCTAACCTCCCGAAGCGGGGCGAATTATCGCATGCCAACAGCCAATGTGGCAAGGGTCAGTGCCAACAATCACGCGGCGGTGTAGCCGTGCCAGATGCATTGCCCTTTGACCGCCTTGTCCAGCCCCGCCAGCAGCGCTTCGTGCTCGGCCGCTTCGCTGTCGGTCGCGGGCAGCACGATGATCTGCGCCAGCGGCACCGCTTCGAGCTGGGCGCAGCCGGTGGCAGGCTCTTCTTCCATGTACATCGACAAGGAATTCTGTCCCCGCGTCATCGACAGGTAGACGTCGGCCAGCAACTCCGCATCGAGCAAGGCGCCGTGCAGCTTGCGGTGGGCGTTGGAGACGCCGTAGCGGTCGCACAGGGCATCGAGCGAGTTGCGCTTGCCCGGGTGCAGCTCCTTGGCCTGCACCAGGGTGTCGATTACGCTGCTGGTGTGCTCGGTGAAACTGGGCAGGCCCAGCAGCTTGAATTCCTGGTTCAGAAAACCCAGGTCGAACGGCGCATTGTGGATGATCACTTCGGCGCCCCGGATGTACTCGCGCAGCTCTTCGGCAATCTCGGCAAATTTCGGCTTGTCGCGCAAAAATTCCGTGGTCAGGCCGTGCACCGCCAAGGCTCCCTCCTCCGAATCGCGCTCCGGATTAATGTAGCGGTGGAAATTATTGCCGGTCAGCATACGGTTGTGCAGCTCGACGCAGCCCACTTCGATCACCCGGTCGCCCGTGCGGGGATTCAGGCCGGTGGTTTCAGTATCGAGAACGATTTGACGCATGGTATCTTTCAATGAAATGGGGAAGGTCGTACTGCTTCACAGGGGCCGGCGCACCGTCTCGACGCCACGGTTGGCCAGCACATCGGCCCGCTCGTTGCCGGGATGGCCGTTGTGGCCGCGCACCCAGCGCCATTCGACCTTGTGCTCGGCCTGGGCGATGTCGAGCGCTTTCCACAAGTCTTCATTTTTGACCGGCTCCTTCGCGGCAGTCTTCCAGCCCCGTTTCTTCCAGCCGTGGATCCACTCGGAAATGCCCTTCTGCACGTACTGGCTGTCGGTGTGCAGCACGACGTCGCAGGGACGGGTCAGGATGCCCAACGCTTCGATGACGGCGCGTAATTCCATGCGGTTGTTGGTGGTGTTCGGCTCGCCGCCGAAGATCTCTTTTTCATGGCCGTCGGCCACCAGCAGGGCGCCCCAGCCGCCGGTGCCGGGATTGCCCTTGCAGGCGCCATCGGTGAAAATTTCTACTTTGCTCATGCCGCGTGTGGTCTCTCTGTGGATTGTGCTCAATGACTTATTTACGATTGGTGGCCGGCACCGCTTGCGGCGCGCCAGCCGTGCGCCGGCTCCAGGCCGGACCGATAATGGTGCCGCCCTTGACGCGCTTGATGGCGTGCACCATGTAGACCGCGCCCAGGTACGGCCAGCCGCGCTGGCCTGCCCGCTCGAGAAAAGCGAAGCGCTCGAGCCACCTGGCGCTGCGGCACGGCGGCGCGTAACAGCCGAAGTGGCTGCGACTGACGCCAAGGTTGAGCAATTTTAACCAGTCTTTCATGCGCGGCATAGAGATGAATTCGCCAGCGGCCGGCAAATACGGGCTGCGAAATGCCCGCCCCAGTGCCTGGCGCGCCCCCCACAGGCTGGCCGGATTGAAGCCGCAGATGATCAGCTGCCCCTCCGGGATCAGCACCCGCTCGACTTCGCGCAGCACCTGGTGCGGCTCGGCCGCGAACTCGAGCACGTGGGGCATCACCACCAGGTCCAGGCTGTGCGAGGCAAACGGCAAGTCGGCAAAATCGAGGGCCACGGCGATCTGCCGGCTGTCGGCCGACAAGGCCAGTTGCGCGGCGCTCGAGGTGCGCGTGGCCGCGCGCCACTTGTTGGGCATGCGGCTGGCGGCGAGCGCGTCGATCTGCGGCAGGCCGATCTGCAGGGCGTTGTAGCCGAAGATGTCGGCGGTCAGTTGATCGAGGCACTGTTGTTCCCAAGCGCGCACGTAGGCGCCGGCCGGCGATTGCAGCCAGCCGTCGAGCGCTATAATGGATTGTTGCGAGCTTGCGCTGTCCATGCCGGTGATTCATCCTTGTCGTTGCGTGCAAGCACTTGCCTGGTTCGGCTGGCTTTCGTACTTAAAAGCAAGTCGATCACGCCAGCATGTTGCCTATGGTATGACAACGCTGGCGTCGTTGCATTTTTTCCCACCAACCCTCCGCTCACGGCCACCGCCCCACCATGACAACTCTCCAGCGCCGCCCCCTGACCGTTGTTGGCGTTCCCGCCTTCAAGGACAACTATCTGTGGCTGATCCACGATGGCGTCGATGCCGCCGTCGTCGATCCCGGCGACGGCGCCGCCGTGCTGGCCGCGCTCGAAGCCCTCGATCTGCGCCTTGCTGCCATTTTACTCACCCACCATCATGCTGACCATACCGGCGGCGTGCCGGCCCTGCTGGCCCATGGCGCCGTGCCCGTGTTCGGCCCCGCCAAGGACGGCATTGCCGCCGTCAGCATGGCGCTGGGCGAAGGCGATGCCATCGTGGTGCCCGGCCTGGGCCTGCAGCTGCGCGTGATCGACGTGCCGGGCCATACGCTGGGCCATATCGCCTATGTCAGCGATGCACAGCACTGGCTGTTTTGCGGTGACACCCTGTTCGCCGGCGGCTGCGGCCGGATTTTCGAGGGCACGCCCGGGCAGATGGCCACCTCGCTGGCCAAGCTGGCGCGCTTGCCCGGCGACACCCTGGTCTATTGCGCGCACGAATACACGCTGTCGAACCTGCGCTTTGCCAAGGCCGTCGAGCCCCACAGCGCCGCCCTGCAGGCACGCATCGTCAGCGACACTGCCCTGCGCGCACACGGCCAGAGCACGGTGCCGTCGACCATCGAACTCGAACTGGCCACCAACCCCTTCCTGCGCTACAGCGAACCGGCCATCTTCGCCAGCCTGCTGGCAGCCGGCAAAGTGCAGCCGGGCGCGACGCCACTGGCCAGTTTCGCCGCCCTGCGCGAATGGAAGAACAGTTTCTGATGGGCGCGATCCGCGTCACCTTTTATTTTGATCCGATCAGCCCGTACGCCTGGCTGGCCAGCAAGGCGCTGGCACGCATCGAAGACATCGGCGGCGAGATCGTGTTTCAACCCGTGCTGTTTGCGGGACTGCTCAATGCCCACGGCCAGAAAGGGCCGGCCGAAGTCGCCGCCAAGCGCCGCTACATGTTCCGCGACGTCATGCGCGAGGCAACCCGCGCCGGCCTGCCCTTCAAGGCACCGCCGGGCCACCCCTTCAATTCCCTGCAGGCCCTGCGCATGTGCCTGGCGGTGACGGAGGCGGGCCCGCGCCGCCGCTTTGCGCTGGCGGTGATGGCCGCCTGCTGGGAACAGGGGCGCGACATCAGCGACCTGGCGGTGCTCAAGCACATCGCCTTTGAGTGCGGCCTGGCCGCCGACGAGCTCGCCGCGCAGGCGCGCCAGGCAGGCATCAAGGTGCAACTGGCGGCCGATACCGAGCAAGCCATCGGCGACGGCGTCTTCGGCGTGCCCACCTTCAAGGTCGACGGCGACCTGTTCTGGGGTGCCGACCGCGTCCACTCGCTGCTGCGTTACCTGCAAGGGGCGCGCATCGACGAGGCGGCGCTGGCCGATATCCTCGCGCGGCCGGCCATGGCCGAACGTTAATTTGCCTGCTCGGCCTCGATAAAATCGATGAACGCGGGCAAGGGCGCCGGCAAAAGACGCCGGCCCGTGCCGCAACGCAGCAGCGCGCCTGCTATGGCAGCTACCAGTCACAAGAATTGATGCACGTTGACGCATCAACACGGCAAGGACGTAAAAAAAGGGCTTGGCAGCGCGTGCCAGACCCCTTTTCAGACCGCCATGCAGAACTTAGATTTCTTCGTACAGCGGCAAGGTCAGGAACTCTTCGAACTTGTCGGACGTGGCCATGGTTTCAAAAATCGTGGCGGCACGCTCGTAGCTGGGGTTCTCGCCATTGGGGGCGTCGACCTTCACTTTGGCCAGCTCTTCGGGAATCATCGCCCGCACCATGTCGGCGGTGACCTTGCGGCCGTCTTCGAGCACACCCTTGCTCGAACGGATCCACTGCCACACTTGCGAGCGGCTGATTTCGGCCGTGGCCGCGTCTTCCATCAGGTTGTGGATCGGCACGCAGCCATTGCCGGTCAGCCAGCTGCCCAGGTAGTGGATGCCCACGTTGATGTTGTAACGCAGGCCCGCTTCCGTGATGGGCGCTTCCGGCTTGAAGTCGAGCAACTGGGCCGCCGTCACTTCCACGTCCATGCGCTGTTTTTCCACCTGGTTGGGCTTGTCACCGAGCACATTGACGAATTCCGTCATCGCCAGTTGCACCAGGCCCGGGTGGGCCACCCAGCCGCCGTCGTAGCCGTCGGTGGCATCGCGCGCCTTGTCCACGCGCACGCCGGCCATGGCGATCTCGTTCTTTTCAGGGTCGTTCTTGATGGGAATCAGCGCGGCCATGCCGCCCATCGCTTGCGCGCCGCGGTGATGGCAGGTTTTCAGCAGCAGCAAGGCGTAGGCGCGCATGAAGGGCGCCGTCATCGTCACTTTCGGGCGGTCGGCCAGGCAGAAATCTTTGTCGAGCTTGAATTTCTTGATGCACGAGAAAATATAATCCCAGCGGCCAGCGTTCAACCCGCTGCTGTGGGCGCGCAGTTCGTACAGGATTTCATCCATCTCGAAGGCGGCGTTGATCGTTTCGATCAGCACGGTGGCCTTGATGGTGCCTTGTGGCAGGCCCAGTTCGTCTTGCGTCATGACGAAAATATCGTTCCACAGGCGCGCTTCCAGGTGCGATTCGATTTTCGGCAGATAAAAATACGGGCCGGCGCCCCGCGCCAGCAGTTCCTTGGCGTTGTGGAACATGAACAGGGCGAAATCGAGGATGCCGCCGGAGACGCGCTTGCCGTCGACGAGTACGTGCTTTTCGTCGAGGTGCCAGCCGCGCGGACGCACGATCAGGGTGGCGATCTTGTCGTTGAGCTTGTACGACTTGCCCTTCTGCTCGAGCGTGATGGTGCGGCGGATCGCTTCCATCAGGTTGATCTGGCCGTCGATCTGGTTGTGCCAGTTCGGCGTCTGCGAATCTTCGAAGTCCGTCATGTAGGCATCGGCGCCCGAATTGAAGGCGTTGATGACCATCTTGCGGTCGGTCGGGCCGGTAATTTCCACGCGGCGGCATTGGAGCGCGTCGGGAATCGGCGCGATGGTCCAGTCGCCGGCACGGATGTCGGCCGTTTCGGCGAGAAAGTCGAGCCGTTCGCCGGCATCGAGGCGGGCCGCAAGCGCGGCGCGCTGGGCCAGCAATTGCTGGCGGCGGGGTTCGAAGGCGCGCGAGAGCTTCGCCACCAGGGCCAGCGCGTCAGGGGTCAGGATCTGCTCAAAACCGGGTTCGATGGCGCCATTGATGTCCATGCCGGCTGGGGTGCTGATTGTCATGTTTCGCTCCGTTGATTGTAATTGGTCTGGTGCCCTGCCCGCGCTGGCGGCCTGCGTGGCGGCCAGCGCTGCGGCAGCGCAGCAAGTGGGCCAACTGGTGGCCGCTTGTGGCCGTTGGCTCTGCTTGTGTTTTGCAGTATATTCACTAAACATACGATAAACGAGACAATTTATACATTCATCTGTGCGTTTTTGTCACAGATCCACCATGCGAAACGAGAAGCCGCACTATGGGACAATTCCGCCAGATCTCCACCTTCGTCGAAGTCGTCGCCCGGGGCAGCCTGTCGGCGGCGGCGCGCGCCGAGGGCATCGCACCGGCCATGATCGGCCGCCGTCTCGACGCGCTCGAAGCCCGGCTGGGGGTCAAACTGTTGCAGCGCACCACCCGCAAACTGGCGCTGACGAACGAGGGTGCCGCTTTCCTGGAAGATTGCCAGCGGATCCTGGGCGAACTCGAGGAAGCCGAGTCGGCCGTGGCCGAGCGCAGCGCGCGCGCCAGCGGCCACCTGCTGGTGTCGGCACCGGCCGGCTTCGGCCGCCAGCACGTGGCGCCGCTGCTGCCCAGTTTTTTGGCCGAGCACCGCGACGTCACCATCAATCTGAACCTGAACGACCGCCTGGTCGACGTGGTGGGCGAAGGGGTCGACGTGGCCATCCGCATCGCCAGCCTGTCCGATTCGTCCCTGGTGGGGGTCAAACTGGCCGACAACCAGCGCGTGCTGGTCGGCTCGCCCGCTTATTTCAAGCGCCATGGCACTCCGCTCGTGCTCGACGACCTGGCCCGCCACAACTGCCTGGCCATTTCCAGCGAAGGCAGCCAGCGCGGCTGGACCTTCATGGACAATGGAAAAAACGTCACCATCAAGGTCGGTGGCAATATGCAGTGCAACGATGGCGAGGTGCTGCACGACTGGGCACTGGCGGGCAAGGGACTGGCGTGGCGCTCGATGTGGGAGGTGGGGCCGGAACTGCGGGCGGGACGCTTGCGCACGGTACTGGACCAGCATGCGGCGCCCGGCAACGATATCTATGCCGTGTTCGCCCAGCGCCGCCACTTGCCGCTACGGATACGGGCCTTCGTCGATTTCCTGCGCCATACCTACAACCAGAGCGATTACTGGCGGCCCGCTTGAACTGATGCACCATCGCGCATCAGTGGTACGCAAGCGGCCCGCCCAAGGCAGCGCGCCTGACGCCGCCGCGGGGCAGGGTCAGGCGCGAAAATTCGGGCGAAAAAAAATCCCCGGAAACCGAGGATTTTTGTTCGTTGCTTCAGGGACTAATTAGATAGCCTGAATGTTCGAAGCTTGCTTGCCTTTAGGGCCGGCGGTAACTTCGAAAGAGACGCGTTGGTTCTCTTGCAGCGATTTGAAGCCGTTCGACTGAATCGCCGAGAAGTGAGCGAACAGATCTTCGCCGCCTTCATCAGGAGTGATAAAGCCAAAGCCCTTCGAATCATTGAACCATTTTACGATGCCAGTTGCCATTACAATTTCCTATTTCAGTTAAGTTGGGCTTGCGCCCGTTTAGATCGTTTGAAGAAGCAAGAAAGAAATGACAGACAGACTGCACTACTACCTCGAATCCAACGATCCCGCATTATACCGAATAAACCACAAAAAACACGGGTTCCGCGAAATTAAACTCCAAGGCCATGTTTTAATTCAAAACACCAACTTTTTTCGGCGTCCAATCCCGCGGCGGCATGCGTCAATATAGGGGATGGGCTAGCTCAGAGTTTGCGCTAGATCAAATGTCTCCCTGACCACGCTCGACAGGAAAATGGTCGGCGCGTGCATCGATGCCGGCCCACGCCAGGTAGTGGTCGAGGCTGCGTAACCAGCTGTCCCACTCGGCCGCGCCCACCGCGTCGAAGGCCAGCAGCACGCGCAGGCGCTGCTCGAGCACGCGCGCCTCGCTGCCGAAAGTGCGAAAGCCGAAGGTGGCGGCCGAGCCGGCGATGGTGTGCAGCAGTTGCTGCAACTGGCCGGCCAGCGCCACGCTGGGACTGGCCGCATCGAAACCGGCGCGCATTGCCTGCAGCCGGCCCAGCATGGTGGGCACGGTGGCGGCGAACTTGTCGTTCACCTCGCGCAGGCGCTCGAAAAACTGCTGATCGATGGACCTGGTCAGGCCAGGCGCGCCGGGATCGACGGCGCCGTCGGATGCGCAGGACACGCTTTACTTGGTGCCGAAGATGCGGTCGCCCGCGTCGCCCAGGCCGGGCACGATGTAGTCGTGATCGTTCAGGTGCGAATCGAGCGAGGCGACGTACAGCTTGACGCCGGGATGGGCGTTCTGGAATACCTGCACGCCCTCGGGCGCGGCCACCAGCGCCAGGAAGATGATCTGCTCGTCGCTGACGCCGCGCTTTTTCAGGACGTCGACCGCGTGCACGGCCGAATTGCCGGTGGCGACCATCGGATCGCACAGGATGAAGATGCGGTCGGCGGTGTCGGGCAGGCGCACCATGTATTCCACCGGCAGGTGGGTGGCCGGGTCGCGGAACACGCCGATGTGGCCAACGCGCGCCGACGGCACCAGTTCAAGCAGGCCGTCGCTCATGCCGATGCCGGCGCGCAGGATCGGCACGATGGCGAGCTTTTTGCCGGCGATGACGGGGGCGTCGATCGTCACCAGGGGGGTCTCGATGGTGCGGGTGGTCAGCGGCAGATCGCGGGTGATCTCGTACCCCATCAGCAGGGTGATTTCCTTGAGCAGCTCGCGGAAGGTGCGGGTCGAGGTGTCGCGCTCGCGCATGTGCGACAGCTTGTGCTGAATTAACGGGTGATTGAGGATGAACAGGTTCGGAAAACGGGGATCTTGGTTCATGGAGGGCATGGTGTCCTGGGTCGGTAGGTCGACGCCGGCGCTAATTGGATAGGGCGGCGTTAAGGCTGGGCATGCCGCATTATCCCAGCCCTTGCCGCGCTTGTCCGCAATTTGGCAAAGAAATATCAGCGCGCACCGCCCCCGTTCACCAGCGCCCGCGCGAGAATGGCCGCGCAGTCGACCCCGGGCGGCAGGCGCCCGAACGCGCCGCCCGGCGCGCTCGCCAGGCGCGAGCGCACGAAGGCCTCGCCCACCACCGCCGGCGCGTGGCGCAGCAGCAGCGCGGCCTGCAGCGCCAGCACGATGCGCTCGGCCAGCGCGCGCGCGCCGTACTGGTCGTCGGCGCCACCCGCGGCGGCCAGGTCGGCCAGCAAGGCCTGCACGTAGGCCCGGAACAGCCCCGCCGGCGCGCCCTCACCCCCTGCGGCCAGCGCCAGTTCGGCCGCCAGCGCATCGCGCGCGCCGCGGTTGCGCGCCAGCGCGCGCAGCACGTCAAGACACATCACATTGCCCGACCCCTCCCAGATCGAATTGACGGGCGCTTCGCGGTACAGGCGCGCCAGCGGGCCGTCCTCGACGTAGCCGTTGCCGCCCATCACCTCCATCGCCTCGGCGCAGAAGACCGGTCCGCGCTTGCAGATCCAGTACTTGCCGGCCGGGGTCAGCACCCGCGCCAGCAGCACCTCGGCCGCGTCGTCGCTGTCGAAACAGCGCGCCAGGCGCAGGGCGAAGGCGGTGGCCGCCTCCGATTCGAGCGCCAGGTCGGCCAGCACGTTCTGCATCAGCGGCTGCTGTTCGAGCGGACGGCCGAACACCGCACGCCCGCGCGCATGGTGCAGCGCGTGGCACAAGGCCGCGCGCATGATCGAGGCGCTGCCGATCACGCAATCGAGCCGGGTATGGCCGGCCATTTCCAGGATGGTGGGAATGCCGCGCCCCACCTGCCCCACCAGGAACCCGGTGGCGCCTTCGAACTCCGCCTCCGACGAGGCATTCGAGCGATTGCCAAGCTTGTCCTTGAGGCGCTGCACGCGGATCGCGTTGCGGCTGCCGTCGTCGAGAAAACGGGGCACCAGGAAGCAGCTCAGGCCCGCCTCGGCCACCTGCGCCAGCACCAGGTGGGCATCGGCCTGCGGCGCCGAGAAGAACCACTTGTGGCCGACGATGCGCCAGGCGCCCTTGTCAGGCGCACCACCGGCGCCACCCGGCCACGGCGTGGCGCGGGTGGTGTTGCTGCGCACATCGGAGCCGCCCTGCTTTTCCGTCATGCCCATGCCGATCAGGGCGCCGCGCTTTTGCGCAATCGGCAACGCGCGCGGGTCGTACTGGCAGGCCAGGATCTTCGGCAACCATGTCTGCGCCAGCGCGGGCGCGATCGCGCCCGCAGCCGACAGCGCCGGCACCGCCGCGTACGTCATCGTGACGGGACACAGGACGCCGTTTTCCACCTGGCCGAACAGCAGGAACGCCGCCGCCCGCGCCACCTGGGCGCCCGGCCCCGGCGCCGTCCACGGCGACGCGTGCACGCCGGCTTCGACCATCATCGCCATCAACTGGTGCCAGGCCGGGTGAAATTCGACGGCGTCGATGCGGCGCCCGCCGCGGTCGTAGCCGTACAGCGCGGGCGGATGGGCGTTGGCCAGGCGCCCCAGCTCGAGCGTCGCCGCGCTTCCCAGTTGCGCACCGAGTTGCTCAAGGCGGGGCGCGGCCCAGCCACCGCCTTCGCGCTGCAGCGCCTCGCGCAGCGCGCTGTCGCAGGCGAACAAGTTGACGTCGGCAAAAGGCGGCGCCTGGTTAAGCACCTCGTGGGTGTCGAATTGGTCCATGACAGTCTCCGAACGGCGTCAACAGGATGGGCGGCAACGCCGCTTGCGCCAGTGTGGCGCGGCGCTGGCCAACTTGGCAAGCACAACAACTATTGGTTGCAGCCAGGGCGCCACAGCCTGGCCGCAAGGGAAAAATTATCATTTATATCATCAAAAATGGCGCTACAAGCGAGGGCTGGCCGCCAAAAGCGCCTATTTACAACTGTCGCCGATCAAATAAGCGTGCTTTCGGGCAATTTTTTCGCATTTTGATGCGCTAGAGCATTTTTCGGTGATACATTTCATATTATTTTATCCAATGAAGCATCTCTGGCGGGTCGCCGCAGTGGCGGCTTGCACGATATGGTAATTGTTTGTTACTGTCGCCAGGCCGTCGCCGGCCCCGCCGCAGTGTATGAATGGGGCGTGTCCTTGCGTCGTTTCCCGTAATTGCTTGTCCACCGTCTGAAGGCACGAACTTGCGATGCGTTCCACCTCACCACTGATGCCGCAATCAGACCTGCACCATGAGCTCGACCAGCTGATGGAAGCGGCCGGCGACGCCGTGTTTCGCCTCGACCAGGCCGGCCGTATTGAACACGCCAGCCTGCGCGCGCTGCGCCTGTTCGGCCAGGGCCGCCCGCTCGGCGGCATCGCCCTGTCGACCCTGGCCGTCGACGGCGACCAGGCGCACATCGAAGGCGCCGTCGCGGCGGCATCCGGTGCGGCCCAGCAAAGCGTGGTCAATGTGCGCCTGCAGGCGCATGGCGCGACGCCCTGCTTTGAACTGCGCATCTCGCACTTCACCGGATCGGACGGCGGCGCCGAACTGCTGGTGGTGGGCCGCGACATTTCGGCGCAGCAGGCCACCGAGGCGCACCTGCGCCACATGGCCACCCACGACACCCTCACCGATCTGCCCAATCGCCTGCTGCTGTCGGACCGCATCCGCATGGTCATTTCGCACGCGCGCCGGGCCGGCCAGGATTTTTCGGTGGCCACCATCGGCCTGGACTCGTTCAAGAAGGTCAACGACGGTCTCGGCCTGCCGGCCGGCGACGCCGTGCTGCGCATGGCCGCGGCGCGCCTGCGCAAGACGCTGCGCGACAGCGACACCCTGGCGCGCGTGGGCGGCGACGAGTTCGTCGCCGTGCTGCCCGGCACCCACACGGAGGCGCAGATCAAGCTCGTCACGGGGCGCCTGCTGGCGACCTTGCAGGCGCCGTTCGAGATCGACCATCACACCGTCTACATCGGCGCCTCGATCGGGGTGGCGATCTACCCGCAGCACGCCGAGGACGAAGTGCGGCTCGTCGCGCTGGCCGACGCCGCCATGTCGTACGCCAAGGAGACGGGCAAGTCGCGCTGCGTCGTCTACAGCGAGCGCCAGAGCGGCCCGCCGCTGCACGACATTTCGCTCGAAGCGGCGATGTTCCGCGCCGTGCGCGAGGGCGAATTCCAGCTCTATTACCAGCCCATCGTCGATACCCGCAGCCGCCAGATCCAGGGCTTCGAGACCCTGATGCGCTGGAAGCACCCGACGCTGGGCATGGTGCCGCCGGCCCGCTTCATTCCCATCGCCGAGGCGAATGGCCTGATCAACCTGCTCGGCGCGTGGGCCCTGAAAGCGGCCTGCGTGCAGCTCAAGCAGTTCGAGCAGGTCGCCAAACGCGCGCTGTACATCTCCGTCAACATCAGCCCGCGCCAGTTCCGCAGCGATAAATTCCTCGATGTGCTCGACGATGCCCTGGCCTTCTCGGGGCTGCGCGGCGAGCAGCTCGTGCTCGAGATCACCGAGGGCACCCTGATGATCGATCCGGCCCACGCCGAGACCATCCTGACCCGCATGGCCGAGCGGCGCGCCCGCATCGCCATCGACGATTTCGGCACCGGCTATTCCTCGCTGGCCTACCTCAAGCGCTTTCCCATTTCCGTGCTCAAGGTCGACCGCGCCTTCGTCAAGGACTTGCCGGCATCGACCAAGGACGCCGCCATCTGCAACGCCGTGCTCGACATCGCCAAGCACTTGCAGCTGTCGGTGGTGGCCGAAGGGGTCGAGACGGAAGAGCAGCTGGCATTTCTGGAAGAGCGCGGTTGCCAGTACATCCAGGGTTACCTGACCGGCAAACCGATGACGGCGCCGGTGGCGATGGCGGCGCTCAAGGAAGACATGTACGCCGCCTTCCTGCCGCAAGCGGCCCAATCCGACAAGCCCAGGGACGCGTCATGACAACGTCGCCGCTGGCCATGGCCCACGCCACCACCGCGCAGCCGCCCGATGGCGACGCCACCCTGGCGCTGCTGTGGGAGCGGGTGCGCCGCCAGGGCGACATGCCCGGCTTCGCGCGCGCCATCGGCGCCATCCTGGGCGCCATGCGCGGCGAGGACGACGACGATTTCGACATGGCGCAGACGGTGCTGACGGACCCCGTGCTGACGCAAAAGGTGCTGCGCCTGGCCAACAGCAGCATGTACTCGGCATTCGGCCAGAGCGTCAACACCGTCACCCGCGCGATCGCCGTGATCGGCACCGATGCCATCGGCCACCTGGCGCTGGGACTGAAGCTGGTCGAGGAATTGTCGAGCAATATCGACGATCCGTCGGTGGCCCACATCGAGATGGAAAAGGCGGCGCTGGCGGGGATGGTGGCGCACCAGGTCGCGCTCGGCGCAGCCGTCCACACCCCCGAGGAAGCGGTGGTGTGCTCGATGCTGCACGCGCTGGGACGGATGATGGTGGCGTTCTACATGCCGGCGGCCTGGGACCGGCTGCTGCACCATAGCGACGACGGCGACATCGACGCCGCCGCCCTGCCCGTGCTGGGCCTGACGATCGAACAGATCGGCCGCGCGGCGGCGGAAAACTGGGGCCTGCCGGCCAACCTGATCGGCGGCATGCGCCGCATCGAACCGGGCAGCTCGGGCGAAAAGCTGCACTACGCCGACTGGCTGTCGGCGGTATCGACCATGTCGACCCAGTGCGCCGAAGCGCTGTGGCACGACGACGCCGCGGGCGCCGAGAAGGTGCGCGAACTGGCGCACGGTTTCGCCACCATGCTGGGCATCACCCCGGACGCGCTGATGCTGTCGATCGAAAAAGCCAAGGTGGCCGCCGGCGCCGACCTGTCGATCGCGCCGCTGTCGAAGCCGGCCGAACGGCGCGCCCAGATTCTCGCCTCGACCAGGAAACGCGATGAAGGCCACAAGGTGCTCGGCGCCGGGGTGGCCGACATGCGCGACTTCGTCAACGCCGCCACCCCGGGCCAGATGATGTCGATGGCGCTCGAGACGGTCTACCAGGGCCTCAGTTTCACCCGCGCCGTCGCCTTCATGCGCAGCCCCCGCGAGAAGCGCTACCTGGCCAAGATGGGCTTTGGCGACGGCGTGCGCGAGCTGCTGCCGTCGATGCAGTTCGACGAGGCCTACGAGGCCAATGTGTTTCACGCGGCGCTCAACAACGACCGCGTGATCTTCATCGAAAACGCCCGCGATCCGAAATTCGCCGCCAAGCTGCCCTTGTGGTGGAAGGACACGCTGCACGACGCCACCAGTTTCGTGATCCTGCCCGTGTGCAGCGACGGCAAGCCGGTGGGATTCATCTACGGCGACTGGGACGCCAGCTTTCCCGCCATCGCCCTCAACGAGACCGAGTTCGGCCTGTTGAACAATGTGCGCTCGCTGGTGGCGCGCTGCGTCGACCGGCGCCGCCAGATCGAGGTGGTGGCGGCGAAAAACCAGCTGGGCTGACCGCCCGCGCTGGTGCTTCGACCTACTTGCCGGCGCGCGCGATGTCCGGCGTCGCCACCCGCACGTCGCCGCACTGGGCACGGTGCATCAGCGCGTGATCCATCAGCACCAGCGCCAGCATCGCCTCGGCGATCGGGGTGGCGCGGATGCCCACGCAAGGGTCATGGCGGCCGAACGTTTCCACCATCACGGGATGGCCGTCCTTGTCGATCGAGCGACGCGGGGTGCGGATCGACGAGGTGGGCTTGATGGCGATCGACACGGTGATGTCCTGGCCCGTCGAGATGCCGCCCAGCATGCCGCCGGCGTTGTTGCCAACGAAACCCTCGGGGGTCAGCTCGTCGCCGTGCTCGGAGCCCTTCTGCGCCACCGACTTGAAGCCGGCGCCGATTTCCACGCCCTTGACGGCATTGATGCCCATCATCGCGTAGGCGATGTCGGCGTCGAGCTTGTCGTAGATGGGCTGGCCCAGTCCCACCGGCACATTGGTGGCGCACACGTCGATGCGGGCGCCGATGGAGTCGCCGGCGCGGCGCAGTTCGTCCATCGCCGCCTCCATGCGGGCGATCAGGGCGGCGTCGCCGCTGGCGGCAAAAAACGGATTGTCGGCCACGTGCTGCCAGCCCTCGAAGGGCACGGCGATGTCGCCCAGCTGGCTCATGCAGCCCATGAACTCGGTGCCGTACTGCTGCTTGAGCCATTTCCTGGCGATCGCCGCCGCCCCCACCACGGGCGCGGTCAGGCGCGCCGACGAACGCCCGCCGCCACGCGGGTCGCGCACGCCGTACTTGTGCCAATACGTATAGTCGGCGTGACCGGGACGAAAACTCTCGGCGATGTTGCCGTAGTCCTTGCTGCGCTGGTCTTCGTTGGGGATCAGCAGGGCGATCGGGGTGCCGGTGGTGACGCCCTGGTAGACGCCCGACAGGATCTGCACGGTGTCCGATTCCTGGCGCTGGGTGACGTGGCGCGAGGTGCCCGGCTTCCTGCGGTCGAGCTCTGGCTGGATGTCCGCCGCCGTCAGCGCCAAACCGGGTGGACAGCCATCGATCACGCAGCCGATGGCAGGGCCGTGCGACTCGCCGAAGGTGGAAACAACAAACAGGGTGCCAAAAGAGTTACCGGACATGATGGAAGGGCGTGGATGGATGATGCCCCATTTTACCAGCCGTCGCGCCAGCGGCCCCGGCATCGGCAAATGCAACATCGAATCGGTTAATTGTGTCGTGATTTAGTTACTAGTTTTCAATTTCTTGACCCGTAAGGCATGCGATTCGCCCGTGCCCCGGGCATTCCACTATATACTTGTATGGTCAGCCAGCCCGCAGTCAGGAGAAGCATCCCATGCCCCTATCGAGCCCGCCCTTAGCAGCGATCAAGGACGATCCCGACGACCTGTTATTTCTGGAAGAACGTAAACTTCCCCTCGACGCCGATGGCGGTCCGCTTGCCGGCCCCGTGTGGCGGATACTGATCGTCGACGACGACGCCGACGTCCACACCACCACCACATTCGCGCTGGGCAACCTGGAAATGCAGCACCGTCCGCTCGTGTTCCTGCACGCCTACTCGGCGGCGCAGGCGCGCGAACTGCTGGCACGCGAAGGTGACATCGCCGTCATCCTGCTCGACGTCGTCATGGAAGAAGACGATGCCGGCCTGCACCTGGTGCGCTTCATCCGCGAGACACTCAAGCTGGTCGACGTGCGCATCATCCTGCGCACCGGCCAGCCCGGCTACGCTCCCGAGATCGACGCCATCCGCGATTTCGACATCAACGATTACAAGACCAAGTCCGAACTGACCCGCATCAAGCTGTATACGACGGTGACGGCGGCGGTGCGTTCGTACGAGCAGATCCGCGCCATCGGCAAGAGTCGTAGCGGGCTCGACCGGATCGTCCGCGCCGGCGCCGAACTGATGGCCCTGCAGGGCGTGGCCGATTTCGCCGCCGGCGTGCTGACCCAGGTGGGCGGCATACTCGGCTGCGCCGCCAGCGGCGTGCTGTGCGTGCACGATCCGCTCGACCCCACCGAGCCGGTCGACAGCGTGCCGCAGCGCCTGCCCGTGGTCGCTTGCGCGGGCCTGTTCGCGCCACTGGCGGGCGCGGCCCTGACGGCGCAGGCGCACGGCGCCGCCGCCGACGCCCTGTTCGCCATCGGCGCCGCCCTGGCCGCGCGCGAAAACGTGTATACCAATACGGCCGCCGCGCTCTACTTCAACGGCAAGTCGGGGCGCGACTTCGCCGCCTACATCCCGCTCGTGCAGCCGCTGGGCGACATCGAAAAACGCCTGCTCGAAGTGTTTTGCGGCACCGTCGCGGTGGGGCTGGAAAACGTCGAACTGGTCAGCCACCTGCACACGGCGGCGTTCTACGACCAGCTGTCGAAACTGCCCAACCGCACCCGCCTGGTGGAAATCCTCGACGCCACCCTGGCGGGCCCGGCGCGCGCCTCGAGTATCCTGTCGCTGGTCGACCTCGACCATTTCGCCGAAACCAACGACGCCCTCGGCCACCAGTTCGGCGACCTGCTGCTGGCCGCCGTCGCCGCCCGCCTCCAGCATTGCCAGGGCCTGAACCTGACGGTGGCGCGCATTGGCGGCGACATCTTCAGCGTGCTGGGCGATGCCGCCGTCGTCAACCCGGAATACATCCTGAGCCTGTTCGCCACCCCGTTTTCCATCGACGGCCAGGATGTGCGGGTGTCGGCCACGATGGGCCTGGTACGCCTGGCCGAGCACGACGGCAGCGGCGCCGACGCACTCAAGGACGCCGACATCGCCCTCAAGCGGGCCAAGGTGCAGCAGCGCACGGGCCACTTTTATTTTTCGCGCAGCATGGGCGTGGAAATCCGCGAGCGCGTGCGCATGATGCACGCGCTGCGCACGGGCTTCGCCGCGGGCGAACTGTTCCTCGCCTACCAGCCCCAGGTCGACCTGGTCAGCCGCCGCCCGGTGGGCGCCGAAGCGCTGCTGCGCTGGAAGACCGCCGACGGTACCCAGATCTCGCCGGTCGTGTTCATCCCCATCGCCGAGTATTCGGGCCTGATCATTGAAATCGGCGAATTCGTCCTGCGCAGCGCCTGCCAGGAACTGGTGCGCCTGCGCGCCGGCGGCCACCGCGACTTCACCATGTCCGTCAATGTCTCGCAGGTGCAGTTCCGCCACCCCCTGTTTTTACAGATGCTGCGCGCGGCGCTCGACGACAGCGGCGCCCCGCCCGCATTTGTCGAACTGGAAATTACCGAGTCGATGGCGATGGAAGAGCCCCAGCAGCTCATCGAAATGCTGGCCGAAGTCAAGCGCACCGGCGTCTCCATCGCCATCGACGACTTCGGCACGGGATTTTCTTCGCTGTCCTACCTGCAGCGCCTGCAGATCGACCGCCTGAAGATCGACCGCGCGTTCGTGACCGAAATCACGCAGTCGGCGCGCGGCAGCAGCATCGCCGAAATGGTGATCCAGCTGGGCCGCAACCTGGGCCTGTCGGTGGTGGCCGAAGGGGTCGAGGACGAACGCCAGGCGCACATCCTGCAAGCGCTGGGCTGCCCGATGGGCCAGGGCTTCCTGTTCGCGCGGCCGATGGCGCCCGCCGAACTCGACGCCTGGCTGTTGGCCAATACGCCGGCGTGAGGCGGCAGGCGGCAGGCGCATAGAACCTATCCCGGTAGGTAGGAGGAAGCGGATTGCGATGCATGGCAGCCGAGGGCAAGGCGCGAGGATGACGCATGGCGAGCCATGCGAAGACGAGCAACGCCGCCATCGGCTGCCAGGCGCGCAAGCAGCGACTCCGACCTACCGGGATAGGTTCTTAGTCGGTCTGGTCGGCTTCGGCCGGCCAGTCGCGGATATACGCCTTGAGCATGCGGTTTTCAAAACTCTGCGCTTCGAGCACGGCGCGTGCCACGTCGTAGAAAGAAATCACGCCCAGCAGGGTCTTGGCGTTCATCACGGGCAGATAGCGCGCGTGCTTTTCCAGCATCATGCGGCGCACTTCATTGACTTCGGTGTCGGGCGTGACGGTGATCGGGTGGTCGTCCATGTGCTTGCGGACGGTGCCGGCCCCCACCGAGCCATTGTTTTTGTGCAGCACCTTGATCACTTCGCGGAAGGTCAGCATGCCGACCAGGTCGCCGTACTCCATCACCACCAGCGAGCCGATGTCCTTTTCCGCCATGGTGTTGACGGCGTCGACGATGAGCATGTCGGGACTGGCGGTGTAAAGAATATTGCCCTTTACCTGGAGAATTTCGGAGACTTTCATGGCGGCCACCCTTTTCGGCTGAAGTTGAGGTGTAACGGGACGATCCTGGGGAACGGCTGAGCTTGTAGGCATTATTGTTTGTCAGGTAAAAGCGAGAGTAGCCGAAGCGTAGCAAAAAATCCAGCAACGCGGTGAACGGTGGCGCGAATCGACCTCAAGCCGTGCACCTGGACAGTGCCGGACGCACAAAAACGGTGCTACGATGCCGCCCATTGCCATTAAACCGACGAGTCCACCATGAGCGGTCCCCAGTACCCGGGCTTTGACACCCTGTCCCTGCACGCCGGCAGCACGCCCGACCCCACCACGGGGGCGCGCGCCACGCCCGTGTATTTCACGTCCTCGTTCGCCTTCAAGGATTCCGACCACGCGGCGGCACTGTTCAACATGGAACGCGCCGGCCACGTCTATTCGCGCATCTCGAACCCCACCAACGCCGTGCTCGAAGAGCGCATCGCCGCCCTCGAAGGGGGCGTGGCGGGCATCGCCACCGCCAGCGGCCAGGCCGCCATGCACCTGGGCCTGGCGACCATCGCCGGCGCCGGCCACCACGTCGTCGCCTCCAGCGCCCTGTACGGCGGCTCGCACAACCTGCTCGCCTATACCCTCAAGCGCTTCGGCATCGCCACCACGTTTGTCAATCCGCGCGACATCGACGCCTGGCGCGCTGCCATCCGCCCGGAAACGCGCGTGCTGTTCGGCGAAACCCTGGGCAACCCGGGGCTCGACGTGCTCGACCTGCCGGCCATCGCCGCGCTGGCCCACGAGCACCAGCTGCCGCTGATGGTCGACTCGACCTTCACCACGCCCTACCTGCTGCGCCCGTTCGACCATGGCGCCGACCTGGTGTTCCACTCGGCCACCAAGTTCCTGTGCGGGCATGGCACGGCCATCGGCGGCCTGCTGGTCGAGGGCGGCACCTTCGACTGGCAAGCGGCCTACGAGGCCACGGGGCGCTTTGCCGAATTGTGCGAGCCCTACGAGGGTTTCCACGGCATGGTGTTCAGCGAAGAGTCGACCGTCGCGCCGTTTTCCCTGCGCGCCCGCCGCGAAGGCTTGCGCGACTTCGGCGCCGTCATGAGCCCGCACAATGCCTTCGCCATCCTGCAGGGCGTCGAAACGCTGGGCCTGCGCATGGAGCGCCACGTGGCCAATACCCGCAAGGTGGTCGAGTTTCTGCTGGCCCAGCCGGCGGTGGCGTCGGTGTCCTACCCGGAACTGGACAGCCACCCCGACCACGTGCTCGCGCGCACGCTGTTGCCGCGCGGTTGCGGCGCCGTGTTCACTTTCAATCTGAAGGGCGACCGCGCCGCCGGGCGCCGCTTTGTCGACGCCTTGCAGGTGTTTTCGCACCTGGCCAACGTGGGCGACGCCAAGTCGCTGGTGATCCACCCCGCCTCCACCACCCACCTGCGGGTGCCGGCCGACCAGCTCGCCGCCAGCGGCGTCACCGAGGGCACCATGCGCCTGTCGGTGGGACTGGAAAACATCGACGACCTCACGGGCGACCTGGCGCGCGCGCTCAAACTGTCGCAGAAAGGGGCCTGACATGCTGCTCGAGGTACAAGGACACAGCGCCTACTGCTACGGCGGCGGCAAGCCTTTCAACGCCAGCCTGCCCAGCGCCGTGTTCATCCACGGCGCCCAGAACGACCATTCCGTGTGGGCCCTGCAGAGCCGTTATTTTGCCCACCATGGCTGGAACGTGCTGGCCGTCGACCTGCCCGGCCACGGCCGCAGCGGCGGGCCCGCGCTGGCCAGCGTGGAAGCGATGGCGGCCTGGCTGGTGGCGTTGCTCGACGCCGCCGGGGTCGGCCAGGCGCTGCTGATCGGCCACAGCATGGGCTCGCTCATCGCGCTCGAGGCCTGCCAGCAGCTGGCGGGCCGGGTGATCGGCCTGGCCATGCTGGGCACGACCTACCCGATGAAGGTGGCCGACGCCCTGCTGGGCATGGCGCGCGACGACGAGGGCAGCGCCATCGACCTGGTCAACATCTGGTCGCATGCGCGCGCGGGCCTGTTGCAGCCGCAAAATCCGCTGGCGCCGCTGGCGGGCGTGTCGACCATGGGGGTGGCGCGCCGGCTGATGCAGCGCATGTCGGCGCGCAATCCGGCCCAGCTGTTCCATACGGATTTTTGCGCCTGCAACGCCTACGCCAACGGCGAGCGCGCGATCGCGTCGCTGGCCTGTCCCGTGCTGTTCATCTTCGGCAGCAAGGACAGCATGACCCCGCCGCGCTCGACGCGTGCGCTCACGGCCAGCGTGGCGGCGGTGACGACGATGCGCGTGCTGCAGCTCGACGCCGGCCATTCACTGATGGCCGAGCAGAGCGGCACCGTGCTCGACGCCCTGTTCGGCTTTGCCGGCGAACTGAAGACGTCTTGAATTACAGGGGGCCGAAGTGCTCGGCCAGGCTCTGGTGCAGGCCGTTTTCCACGGCCCGCCCCACCTGGCGCGCCAGCGTCGCCGTGTCGAGCGTGAGCAGGTTGTCGGCCTGCGCCGGCACCGGCCCGCCCGCCCCGATGGCCCGGCCGCTGAACACGAACAGGCGGTACACATCGGACAGGCGCAGCTTGTCGGGGTTGCTGAGCAAGACCCAGTTGTCGCGGCTGGCGCGCGAGCGCTCCTTCCAGCGCGCGCGCGTGGAAATGTCGAGCTCCACCCGTCCCACCCAGCCGGCCGCCACCATGCGGTCGAGCAGCTCGCTCATTTCCTCGTAGCCGATGCGGGTGTGATCGCGGATGGTGCGGCTGGGCACCAGCGCCGAATCGGCGATGCGGGCGCCGCCGTAGAGCACTTTCAGGATCGCCACCGCGTCGACGAAATCGCCGCCCGGCACGGGCTGGTACCACCAGCGCTCGTATTTGATCACCGGCAGCGCCGCCGTGATGGTGGCGCCCACCAGCGCGATCATCCACGACAGGTAGAGCCACAACAGAAACAGTGGCAGCGCCGCCAGCGCCCCGTAAATGATGGCGTAGGTGGGAAACTGGCGGATGAAGATGGCAAAACCCCGCTTGGCGATTTCGAAGGCCACCGCCGCCACCAGCCCGCCCCAGATGGCATCGCGCCAGTCGACATGGCGGTTCGGCACCGTCACGTACAGCAGCGTGTAGGCGCCGGCCGACAGCGCCACCGACACCGCCGTGTAAAACAAGGCGCCCACCAGCGGCACCGCCAGCACCACTTCGCTGGTGGCCATGAACAATTGCGACGTCACCGTCAGCGACAAGCCGAACAGCACCGGCCCCAGCGTGAGCAGGGCCCAGTACATCACCAGGCGCTGGGTGAACGGGCGGCGCCGGCGCACGCCCCAGATCTGGTTGAAGGCGCGCTCGATCATCGCCATCATCGCCGTCGAGGTCAGCAGCAGGGCCACCGCGCCCACCGCCGACAGCCGGGTCGCCTTGCTGGCGAACTGGGTCAGGTTGCCGATGATGGTGTTGGCGATCCCGCGCGGCATCAGCGTCTGGACAAAATAGGTTTCCAGCGACGCGCGAAACGCGTTAAAAATCGGAAACGTCGTGAAGATCGCCAGCACGATCGTCAGCAGGGGAACCAGCGCCAGGGTGGTGGTGAAGGTGAGGCTGCCGGCCACTTGCGGCAGGCGCTCTTCGCGCAGGCGGCGCCCGGCAAAGCGCAGCAAGTCGCCGCCCTGGCGCCAGCTCAGGTGGCGGACGATGTCGGCCTGGGAGTCGAGCAAGGCGCCGGCAGTACGGGAAAGCGAGTAGGCAGTCTTGGAAAGCATCCGTCAGGGGCGTCCGCGCGGTGTAAAGCGCCCTATAATACCAATGATGAACCCAACCAATCCGATTATTCTCGTTTTGTATTACTCGCGCCATGGCGCCACCCGCAAGCTCGCTGAACTGATCGCCCAGGGCGTCGAATCGGTGCCCGGTTGCGATGCCCGTCTGCGCACGGTGCCGGCGGTGTCGTCGGTGGCCGAAGCGACCGCGCCCGCCATTCCGCCCAGCGGCGCGCCGTATGTCGAGCTGGCCGACCTGGCCGAGTGCGCCGGCCTGGCGCTCGGTTCGCCCACCCGCTTCGGCAATATGGCCGCCAGCCTCAAGTATTTCCTCGACGGCACTGCCACCGACTGGCTGGCCGGCACCCTGGCGGGCAAGCCGGCCTGCGTGTTCACCTCGACGGGCAGCCTGCACGGCGGCCAGGAATCGACCCTGCTGTCGATGATGCTGCCGCTGCTGCACCACGGCATGCTGGTGATGGGCCTGCCCTATACCAACCCCGAACTGATGACCACTGCCAGCGGCGGCAGCCCCTACGGCGCCACCCACTGGTCCGGCATCGACGGCGACAAGGCCATCACCGAGGACGAGAAGCGCCTGGCGATCGCCCTCGGTAAACGGCTGGCGCAGACCGCCGCCGCCCTGCAAGGAGAGCGCTGATGGAAAGTCCGAAGTGGTTTCATACGGGCTGCCTGCTCAGCCTGATCGTGCTGATCGTCCACCTGGTGGCATGGGAAATGTGGGTGGCGCCCCTGCGTCCGGGCGGCTCGCTGCTGGCGCTGAAGGCGCTGCTGCTGCTCATTCCCCTGCGCGGCGTGCTCAAGCGCGACATCTACACGCTGCAATGGTCGTCGATGGTGATCCTGCTGTACTTTACCGAGGGTGTGGTGCGCGCCTGGAGCGACACGCTGGCGCTGTCGCGCTACATGGCGTTCGGCGAAGTGGCGCTGGTGCTGGTCTACTTTACCTGCACCCTGCTGTACCTGGCGCCGTACAAGCGCGCCGCCAAGCGCATGGCCAAAGAACTGCTCGACAAGGTAAAAACCGCGCGCCGCAATGAACACTGACGGCGCGCCCGGCACCGTGGCGGTGCTCGCCGGCGCCGAGCGTGCCCGTTTCCTGCAGCGCTGCCGCGCCATCGTGGGCGACGCCGGCGTGCTCACCGCCGGCGCCGACTGCGCGCCCTTTCTCACTGACTGGCGCGGCCGCTTCACGGGGCTGGCGCTGGCCGTGCTGCGTCCGGCCAGCACGACCGAGGTGGCCGAACTGGTCAAGCTGTGCGTGCAGTTTCGCGTGCCGATCGTGCCGCAGGGCGGGCGCACCGGCCTGGTGCTGGGCAGCGTGCCCGACGCCAGCGGCGCCGCCGTGGTGCTGTCGCTGGCGCGACTGAACCGCATCCGCCGCGTCGACCCCGTCAACCGCGCCATGACGGTCGATGCGGGCTGCATCCTGCACGACGTGCAGCAGGCGGCCGCCGCCAGCGGCTGCCTGTTTCCCCTGTCGCTGGCCGCCGAAGGCAGTTGCAGCATCGGCGGCAACCTGTCGACCAATGCGGGCGGCACCGCCGTGCTGCGCTACGGTAATGCGCGCGAACTGTGCCTGGGCCTGGAAGTGGTGACGGCGCAGGGCGACGTCTGGGATGGCTTGCGCGCCCTGCGCAAGGACAACACCGGCTACGACCTGCGCGACCTGTTCATCGGCGCCGAGGGCACGCTGGGCATCATCACGGGCGCCGTCCTCAAACTGTTTCCCCGTCCGAAGGGGGCACTGACGGCGCTGGTGGCGCTCGACTCCCCGGCCGCCGCCGCCACGCTGCTGCTGCTGGCGCAGGATGCCTGCGGCGCCGCGCTGACGGGCTTCGAACTGATGTCGCACTACTGCCTCGACCTGGTGCACCAGCACTTTCCCGCGCTGGCCCGCCCCATCGAGCGCGCCTGCCCGTATTACGTGCTGCTGGAAGTGTCGAGCAGCGAGTCGGACGCACACGCGGGCCAGCTCATCGAGCAGACCCTGGCCGCAGCCCTGTCCGACCATGCCTGCCACGACGCCGTGGTGGCGTCCTCGCTGGCCCAGGCCAAGGGCCTGTGGGACCTGCGCGAGCACATCCCGCTGGCGCAGGCGCGCCAGGGCAAAAACATCAAGCACGACATTTCCCTGCCCGTGTCGACCATCGCCAGCTTCATCGCCGCCACCGATGCGGCGCTGGCGCGGCAGTTTCCCGGCTGCCAGGTGGTCTGCTTCGGCCATCTGGGCGACGGCAACCTGCACTACAACGTGGCCGCGCCGGCCGGCCAATCCGATGAGCGCTTCCTCGACCAGCAGGACGCCATCAACGCCATCGTCTACGCCGGCGTGGAACAGTACCAGGGCTCGATCTCGGCCGAACACGGCATCGGTGCCTTGAAGCGCGAAGCGCTGACCCACCACAAGAGCGCCATCGAACTGGCGCTGATGCGCTCGATCAAAACTGCGCTCGACCCCTTGAACCTGATGAACCCCGGTAAGGTCCTGTGAGCGCGGCCGCGGCGCGGCGCCAGCTCTCGCGCTGGCTGCTGCTGGGCGAATGGCGCAGCCACCCCGTGCGGGCGCTGCTGGCGATCATCGCCATCGCCGTCGGCGTGGCGATGGGCTTTGCCATCCACCTGATCAACGCGGCCGCCTTCAACGAGTTTTCCGCCGCCGTCAAGTCGATCGCCGGCCAGGCCGATATCCAGGTCAGCGGGCGCGAGGCGACCTTCGACGAAGCGATCTATCCCCTGCTGGCGCGCTGGCCGGGCGTGCTGGTGGCCTCGCCCGTGCTCGAGATCGACGCCGGGGTGCCCGCCAAGGGCGCCGGCCTCGGTGGCGGCGGCGCCCTCAAGGTGATCGGCATCGATCCCTTCCAGGCCGGCGCCGTCTCGCCCGATTTGCTGGGGGTGGCCGACAGCGCGCTCGAACTGCTCGCCGACGACGCCATTTTTCTGTCGCCGGCGGCCCAGCGCTACCTGGGCGTGGCCAAGGGCGATGCCTTGCCGCTGCGCGCCGGCAGCGCCGACCTGCGCCTGCGCGTGGCCGGCGGCCTGTTCAACGCGCGTGCCGGCCAGCGCATCGCCGTGATGGACATCGGCGCCGCCCAGTGGCGTTTTCAACGCACGGGCGTGCTCTCACGGGTCGACCTGAAACTGGCCGAGGGGGTCGACCGCGCCCAGTTCGAGCGCGCGCTCAAGGCCGGGCTCGAGCGCCAGTATCCGGGCCGTTTCCAGGTCGCGCAGCCGAACGACAGCGACCAGGACAGCCGCACCAACAGCCTCTCGCGCGCGTACCGGGTCAACCTGACGGTGCTGGCGCTGGTGGCCCTGTTCACGGGGGCCTTCCTGGTGTTTTCCACCCAGGCCCTGTCGGTGATCCGCCGGCGCAGCCAGTTCGCCCTGCTGCGCGTGCTGGGGGTCGAGCGCCGCCAGCTGTTGCAGCAGGTGCTCATCGAAGGGGCCAGCCTGGGCGTGATCGGCGCCGCCTGCGGCATCGCCGGCGGCTACGCGCTGGCCGCCCTGGCCCTGCGCTTTTTCGGCGCCGACCTGGGCGCCGGCTATTTCACGGGGGTGCAGCCGCAGGTGGCCTTCACCCCGGTGGCGGCGGCGGTGTTTTTCAGCCTGGGACTGGGCGTGGCCCTGCTGGGCTGCCTGGCGCCGGCGCTGGAAGCGGCGCGCGCGGCGCCCGCGGTGGCCTTGAAATCGGGCAGCGACGAGAGCGCGCTGGGCAAGCTGGCGCGCATCTGGCCGTCGCTGCTGTGCCTGGGCGCGGCCGCCCTGCTGTCGCGCCTGCCGCCCCTGTTCGAGCTGCCCGTGTTCGGCTACCTGGCCATCGCCCTGCTGCTCATCGGCGGCATCGGCCTGATGCCGCGCCTGGCGGCGGCGCTGTTCGGCCTCGTCCAGCGCCGCCTGGCGCCGCGGCAGGCGGTGCCGGCGCTGGCGCTGGCGCGGCTGGCCAACGCCTCCGGCCAGGCCGCCATCGCGCTTGGCGGCGTGCTGGCCAGCTTCGCCCTGATGGTGGCGATGGCGATCATGGTGTCGAGTTTTCGCATGTCGGTCGACGACTGGCTGCTGCGCATCCTGCCGGCCGACCTGTACGTGCGGGTGGCGGCGGCCGGCGCCACCGCCGGCCTGGGCGCGCCCGAACAGGCCGCCCTGCTGGGCAGCGAGGGGGTGGCGCGCGCCGAATTCCTGCGCAGCCGGCCCGTGTCTCTGGACCCGGCGCGCGCGCCCGTCACCCTGATCGCGCGCGACATCGACGTGGCCGACCCGGGTCAGCGCCTGGTGCTGGTGGGCGCGGCCGCCGCCGTGCCGGCCGGGGCGCGCCCGGCCTGGGTGTCGGAGGCGATGCAGGACCTGTACGGCCTCAAGCCGGGCGCGCGCCTGCAACTGCCGCTGGCGGGCGCCCTGCACGAGTTTTATATCGCCGGCGCCTGGCGCGACTACGCCAGCCAGAACGGCGCCGTGCAGATCCGCCTGGCCGACTACCGCGCCATCACGGGCGACACCGCCGTCAGCGACGCCGCCCTGTGGCTGCGCCCGGGCGTGAGCGCCGACCAGCTCGAAGCGCAACTGCGCCGCCTGCCGTTCGGCCCTGCTCTCACGCTGGCGCGGCCGGGCCAGATCCGCGCCCTCAGCCTGCAGATTTTCGACCGCAGCTTCGCCGTCACTTACCTGCTCGAAGCGATCGCCATCGCCATCGGCATGTCCGGCGTGGCGGCGACGTTTTCCGCGCAGACGCTGGCGCGCGCCCGCGAATTCGGCATGCTGCGCCACGTTGGCGTCACCCGCGGCCAGGTGCTGCGCATCCTCGCCCTCGAGGGCGGCCTGCTCACCGTGCTGGGGGTGGCCTGCGGCTTTGCGCTGGGCCTGACGATCAGCCTGATCCTGGTGTTCGTCGTCAACCCGCAATCGTTCCACTGGACCATGCAACTGCACCTGCCGTGGGGTTTGCTGGCCTCGGTGGCCGCCCTGCTGCTGGCGGCGTCGGTGCTGACCGCGCTGGTGTCGGGCCGTTATGCACTATCGGGCGGACCGATCCGCGCCGTCAGGGAGGACTGGTAATGCCTGTATTGCACAGACTGTTTGGATGGCTGGCCGCGGCCCTGTTGCTGCTTGCCGCGACAGCGCAGGCGGCGCCGGTGACGCCGGTTGCATTCGCCCCCGTGCTGCCCGGTAAAGCCCTGCAGTTCCCCGCCGACTTCGGCGCCCACCCCGACTTCAAAACCGAATGGTGGTACGTCACGGGCTGGCTCGAGCGGGCCGATGGCCGGCCGCTGGGCTTCCAGGTCACCTTTTTTCGCAGCCGCACCGGCGCCGCCAACGACAACCCCAGCGCCTTCGCCGCGCGCCAGCTGATCGTCGCCCACGTCGCCGTCTCCGACCCCGCCGTCGGCCGCCTGCTGCACGACCAGCGCAGCGGGCGGCAGGGTTTCGATCTCAATTATGCGAAGTCTGGCATCACCGACCTGAAGCTGGGCGACTGGACCATGCGGCGCGGCGCCGACGGCGTCTACCGGGTCGCCATCGCCGCCCGCGAGCTGCAATTGCAGCTGACGCTCACGCCCACCGCGCCGCCCCTGGCGCAAGGGGTGGGCGGCTACTCGCAAAAGGGGCCGCAGGCGCGCCACGCCAGCTATTACTACAGCGAGCCGCAATTGAAGGTGAGCGGCAGCGCCGGCGCCGGCAAGGCGGCGCAGGCCGTCACCGGCACTGCCTGGCTCGATCACGAATGGTCGAGCGAAGCGCTCGACCCGGCCGCCAGCGGCTGGGACTGGGTGGGCGCCAACCTGGCCGACGGCTCGGCCCTGATGGCTTTCCAGATCCGCGCCAGGCAAGGTGGTAAGCTATGGGCGCACGCGGTATTGCGCGACCGCGCCGGCAAGCTCACGCAATACGGTCCCGACCAGGTCAGCTTCACCCCGCGCACCCTGTGGAAGTCGCCCGCCACCGGCACGCTCTACCCGGTGGCGACCACCATCGTCACCGGCACGACGCGCTGGCGGCTGACGCCCTTGCAGAACGACCAGGAACTCGACTCGCGCCGCTCGACGGGCGCGCTGTACTGGGAGGGCGCGGTGACGCTCGAGCGGGACGGCCTGCCGGCCGGCCACGGCTACCTGGAAATGACGGGCTACGACAAGCCGATGACGCTGTAAAACGATCGCCCCTTATAACGCAACAGACCACAAGAAGAAGCCGCAGCCGATGACCGATCGCTCCACCCCGAACGCCCCCCTGAACGCCGCCAAGTCCGGGTTGCCGCCCGTGCCCGGCGCCCGCCGCGACGACGCGCGCGCCAAATCGAGCCTGGCCACGCTCAAGGGCCTGCTGCCGTTTCTCGCGCCGTACCGTCGCCAGTTCGCCTTCGCCGCCATCGCCCTGCTGGTGGCCGCCTGCGCCACGCTGGCCATCCCGGCCGCCTTCAAGCAGATGATCGACCTCGGTTTCGGCCCCGCCGCGGGCGCGCGCAGCATCCGCAACGTCAACACCACCTTCCTCGCCCTGTTCGGCGTGGCCGCCGTGCTGGCCATCGCCACCGCCGCCCGCTTCTACATGGTGTCGTGGCTGGGCGAGCGCGTCACCGCCGATATCAGGAGCGCCGTCTACCGCCACGTGGTCAGCCAGAGCCCGACGTTTTTCGAAACCACCCAGACCGGCGAAGTCCTCTCGCGCATCACCACCGACACCACCCTGATCCAGTCGGTGGTGGGCACCAGCATCTCGCTGGCGCTGCGTAACACCCTGCTGTTCATCGGCGGCCTGGTGATGCTGTTCATTACCAGCGTCAAGCTGACCTCGATCATCCTGGGCCTGATGGTGGTGGTGATCGTGCCCATCGTGCTGTTCGGCCGCCGCGTGCGCAGCCTGTCGCGCGACTCGCAGGACCGCATCGCCGACGCCTCGGCGATGGCCGGCGAAATCCTCAACGCCATGCCGACGGTGCAGGCCTTCACCCACGAACAGATCGAATCGACCCGCTTCCAGGGCTCGGTCGAAGCGGCTTTTTCCACCGCCATGCGGCGCATCCGCGCCCGTTCGCTGCTGACCATGCTGGCCATCGTGCTGGTGTTCGGCACCATCGTCTTCGTGCTGTGGCTGGGCGCGCACGCGGTGCTGGAAGGTAGCATGACGGGCGGCGACCTGGGCCAGTTCATCCTGTATGCGTCGATCGTCGCCGGTTCCATCGGCGCCCTGTCGGAAGTGATGGGCGAAGCCCAGCGCGCCGCCGGCGCCACCGAGCGCCTGCTTGAGCTGCTGGGCGCGGCATCGAGCATCGTCAATCCGCCCGCCCCCGTCGCGCTGCCGCTGCGCGCCGCCGGCGGCGCCGCGCTGGCACTGAACGAAGTCACCTTCCACTACCCGTCGCGCCCCGACAGCGCCGCCCTGTCGCAGCTGAACCTGGCCATCGCGCCCGGTGAAACGGTGGCCCTGGTGGGCTCTTCGGGCGCCGGCAAGACCACCCTGTTCCAGCTGTTCCTGCGCTTTTACGATCCGCAGGCGGGCGCCGTCACCCTCGACGGCGTCGACATCCGCAGCCTCGACCTGCACACCCTGCGCGAAGCGATCGGCATCGTCCCCCAGGACACCGTGATTTTCTCGGCCGACGCCATGGAAAACATCCGCTACGGCCGCGCCGGCGCCAGCGACGCCGACGTCATCGCCGCCGCGAAACAGGCCGCCGCCCACGAATTCATCGAACGCCTGCCGCAGGGCTACCAGTCGTTTCTGGGAGAACGGGGCGTGCGCCTGTCGGGCGGCCAGCGCCAGCGCATCGCCATCGCCCGCGCGCTGCTGAAAAATCCGCCGCTGCTGCTGCTCGACGAAGCCACCAGCGCCCTCGATGCCGAATCGGAGCGCCTGGTCCAGCGCGCGCTCGAAGCGGCCATGGTCGGCCGCACCACCGTCATCATCGCCCACCGCCTGGCCACCGTGCAGCGCGCCGACCGCATCCTCGTCATGGAAGACGGCCGCATCGTCGAAACCGGCACCCATGCCAGCCTGGTCGCCCAAGGTGGCATCTACGCCAACCTGGCGGCGCTGCAGTTCCACGTGGGCCACGTCGAGACGGCCGCGCTGCCTGTGGCGGTCTAACTCTCTTGCACTATTACTGCAACGCAACAAATTCAGTTATAATTGCTGTCACGCAATTAACTGAAAGAATATATGCCCCAGCGATTCCTGCCCTTTCGCGACTGGAGCGTTGGCGCTCGCATCACTTCGGTGACCATCGCGCTGGTCGGCGCCATCCTGGCGGCACTGTTCATGATGATCAGCCTGACGACGTCGAAAATGCTCGAGACGCGTGCGCTGCAGGCCACCAAAGACGATTTGCGCGGCGTGGTCAACATGGTGGAAATGTTCAACAAGGCGGTCGCGAGCGAGGCGGCCAGTTTCAGCCGCCTGTTCGGCAGCGACTTCGACGGCAAGTTCAGCCTGTCGGCCGATCAGCAAGTGACAGTGGGCGCCCAGCAAGTGCCATTGCTGCTCAACGGCGACAAAGCCGTCAACCTTGATTTCACCATCCCCGACCAGTTCACCGCACAAACGGGTGGCGTGGCCACCGTGTTCGTCGCCAAGGGCGACGACTTCGTGCGCGTGAGCACATCCTTGAAGAAAGAAAACGGCGAGCGGGCCATTGGCACCATGCTCGACCGCGCGCACCCCGCCTACGCGCTGCTGCGCGCCGGCCAGACCTTCCAGGGCCCGGCCACTTTGTTCGGCAAGCAATACATGACCCGCTACGAGCCCGTCAAGGGCGATGACGGCAAGCTGATCGCCGTGCTGTTCGTCGGCGTCGACATCAGCACCGACCTGGCCGCCCTGAAGGCCAAGATCAGTGCCATGAAGGTGGGAGAGACGGGGTATTTTTATGTCATCAATGCCGCGCCCGGCAAGACGCAGGGCCAACTGATCGTGCACCCGACGCGCCTCGGCGAGAACTTCCTGGAAGAAAAGGCCGCCGACGGCCGGCTGTTCGTCAAGGAAATGCTGGAGAAGAAGACTGGCCAGCTCAGCTACGCCTGGCTCAATGCCGCCGCCGGCGACCGTGCCGCCCGGGACAAGCTCGTCAGCTTCGACACCATCAAGGAATGGAACTGGATCGTCGCCGGCGGCACCTTCCGGGACGAGATCACCCACGAGGCCGATGCCCAGCGCATGGTCATCATGTCGTTCTGCATCGCCGCGCTGGCGCTGTTTGCCGTGCTGCTGTACCTGATGGTGCGCGCCAGCGTGACGCGCCCGCTGGCGGCGGCCACCGATGCCGCCGTCAAGATCGCCGCCGGCGACCTGTCGGCCAGCATCGTGCATCACCGGCGCGACGAAATCGGCCGCCTGGCCGAAGCGATGAACGGCATCAGCGCCAACCTGTCGTCGGTGGTGGGCAAGGTGCGCGAAGGCGCCGAGCACATCGCCACCGCCTCGCGCGAGATCTCGAGCGGCAACATGGACCTGTGCGACCGCACCGAGCAGCAGGCCGCCAACCTGGCCGCCACCGCCGCCTCGATGGACCAGATGACCAGCACCGTGCGTGAAAACGCCGACAGCGCCCGCCAGGCCAACGAGATGGCCCGCAACGCCTCGAATGTAGCGGAAAAAGGCGGCAACATGGTCGCCCGCGTGGTTGACACCATGGCCTCGATCGACGAGTCGTCAAAGAAGATCGTCGACATCATCGGCGTCATCGACGGCATCGCCTTCCAGACCAATATCCTGGCCCTCAATGCCGCCGTCGAAGCGGCGCGTGCGGGCGAACAGGGCCGCGGCTTCGCCGTGGTGGCCTCGGAGGTGCGCAACCTGGCCCAGCGCAGCGCGGCGGCGGCGCGGGAAATCAAGACGCTGATCGGCGCCTCGGTCGACCAGGTGCAAATTGGCAGCAAACTGGTGCAGGATGCCGGCGCCACCATGGGCGAAGTGCTTGCCAGCGTGGGCCGCGTCACCACCATCATGAGCGCCATCAACGCCGCCAGCTCGCTGCAAAGCGAAGACATCGCCCGCATCAACAGCTCCGTCAACGACATGGACCAGGCCACCCAGCAGAACGCGGCGCTGGTCGAGGAAGCCAGCGCGGCGGCCCAGGCAATGCAGGACCAGGCGGTCGAACTGGCCAGCGCGGTACGGGTGTTCAAGCTCAATGGGGCCCAGGCCGGCGCTGCCACGCGTCACCTGGCGCTGGCCGAGTAAGCGGTGTAGAGTAGCGCTTCATTTTTCCTGGAGCGCCGCATGCCCGATGCCGATCTGCTGTCCGCCTGCCATACCGTCCTGCCAGGGCACCGCGCGCGCGCGCCGGCGCGCATGTTCGCCGACATGGCCGCCTGGTGCGAGCAGCACGAGGTCGCCCACGACGTCTACGGCAGCGGCGCGCTGATCGAGCAGTTCGAGCGCAAGGTGGCCGACCTGCTCGGCTTCGAGGCCGCGCTGTTTTGCATCAGCGGCACCATGGCGCAGGTCACCGCCCTGCGCCTGGCCTGCGAAGACCGCGGCAGCGCGCTGGTGGCGCTGCATCCCACCTCGCACATCCTCGTGCACGAATCATCGAACTACCAGTTGCTGGGCCACTTCGACGCGCTGGCCGTGGGCGATCGCCACCGGCCCTGGTGCGCGGCCGACCTGGCGGCGGTGCCCGACCGGCTGGGCGTGGTGGCGATGGAGATGCCGATGCGCGAGATCGGCGGACAGAATCCGTCGTGGGACGAAATCGCCGCCATCAAGGACCACTGCCGCGCGCGCGGCGCCCACCTGCACATGGATGGCGCCCGCCTGTGGGAAGCGGCGGCCGGCATGCATCGCACGCCGGCCGAACTGGCGGCCGGTTTCGATTCCGTCTACGTGTCGCTCTACAAGGGCATTGGCGGCCTCGGCGGCGCCATGCTGGCCGGCAGCACCACCTTCATCGCCCGCGCCGCCGCCTGGTGCCGCCGCCAGGGCGGCAACGTGGTGCACCGTTCGCCCTACGTGGTGGCGGCGGCCATGCAGTTCGACCAGCGGCTGGCGGCGATGCCGGCGTATTTCGCCCGCACCGAGTGGCTCTACGGGGTGCTGGCCGACTTCCCCCGGCTGCGCGCCAATCCGGCCCGCCCGCAGGCGAACATGCTGCACCTGCACCTGCCGGTCTCGCGCGAGCGGGCGCTGGCCATCCGCGACCGGGTGGCGCGCGAACACGGACTGTGGCTGTTCGGCCGCGCCAACCACGCGGCGCTGCCCGATACCAGTTACGTCGAACTGTACGTGGGCGACAATCTGCTGGCCCTGGCCGACGCACAGGTGATCGCGGCATTGACCCTGTGGTCCGACGCGCTGGGCGAAGCCAGCTGACGCGGGCGGAGCCGTCGTTGTAAAATACGCCAATTATCTTAGCGAGTCCCCATGCGCCAGTACCTCGATTTCATGCGCCACGTGCGCGACACCGGCGCCGTCAAGACCGACCGCACCGGCACCGGCACGCTGTCCGTGTTCGGCTACCAGATGCGCTTTGATTTGCAGGACGGCTTCCCGCTGGTGACCACCAAGAAGCTGCACCTGAAGTCGATCATCCATGAGCTGATCTGGTTCCTGCAAGGCTCGACCAACATCGCCTACCTGAAGGAAAACGGGGTGTCGATCTGGGACGACTGGGCCGACGCCGACGGCAATCTCGGCCCCATCTACGGCTACCAGTGGCGCAACTGGCCCACGCCCGACGGCGGCCACATCGACCAGATCGCCCAGGTGCTCGAGCAGATCAAGACCAGCCCGGACTCGCGCCGCATGATCGTCTCGGCCTGGAACGTGGCCGACATCGGCAACATGAAGCTGCCGCCTTGCCACGCCCTGTTCCAGTTCTACGTCGCCGACGGCAAGCTGTCCTGCCAGTTGTACCAGCGCAGCGCCGATATTTTTCTCGGTGTGCCCTTCAATATCGCCTCCTACGCCCTGCTCACCCACATGGTGGCGCAGCAGGCGGGCCTGGCGGTGGGCGAGTTTATCTGGACCGGCGGCGACTGCCACCTGTACGCCAACCACCTCGAGCAAGTCGAGCTGCAATTGTCGCGCGAACCCCAGCCGCTGCCGCAACTGCTGATCCGGCGCCAGCCGCCATCGCTGTTCGACTACCGTTTCGACGACTTCGAGATCGCCGGCTACGCGCCGCATGCCCATATCAAGGCGCCGGTGGCGGTGTAAAGACAGGCCGAGTGCCCGCAAAGGGCGCTCAAAAGACCGTTCCATGGTCCGCCAGCGATTGCCCCCGGCGTGCCAACCAGGCAGGCGCGCACCTTCTGCCCCACAAAACCAGCGACGCGGCTGAAAGCGCGAAAACACACTGAACGCATCGATCAGCCCTATATGCTGGTCGGTGCCCTGCTGCGCCCGGAGACCTCCCCCCGGCGGCGCGCTACCCCAATTTCAGAAAGAGGCCCCGCATGTCCTATCAAAGCATCAACCCGAATGATGGCAAAACGCTCAAGTCGTTCGAGCATTTCAGCCCGGCGCAGCTGGAAACATCGCTGGCGACGGCAGCAAGGTGCTTCCAGACCTGGAAGCACACCAGCTACCAGCAACGCGCCGCCATCATGACCCGGGCAGCAGCGCTGCTGCGCGCGCAGGTCGACGACTTTGCCAGGCTTGCCACGCTCGAGATGGGCAAGCGACTCGGCGAAGCACGCGCAGAAGTCATTTTCAGCGCCGATATCCTGCAATACTATGCGGACCATGCCGAAGATTTTCTGAAACCGGTCACACTCCACCCGAAGATTGGTGAAGCGCACATGGAAAGCAGCCCCCTCGGCGTGCTGTTCTGTGTCGAACCGTGGAATTTCCCTTATTACCAGCTGGCGCGTGTGGCCGGGCCACAGTTAATGGCCGGTAATGTGGTGGTCGTCAAACACGCGGCCTGCGTACCGCAATGCGCGATCGCCTTTGAAAAACTGTGGATCGAGGCTGGCGCGCCCGCCGGCGCCTACACCAATCTGCTGATCACGCATGAGCAATCGGGCACCATCATCGACGATCCCCGCATCAAGGGCGTGGCCTTGACGGGCAGCGTCGCCGCCGGGCGGACCGTGGCCGCCAGGGCGGGCCAGAATCTCAAGAAGACCTCGATGGAACTCGGCGGCAGCGATGCCTTCATCGTGCTCGAGGACGCCGACATGGACCTGACCATTCCGTGGGCGGTGTGGGGGCGAATGTACAACGGTGGCCAGACCTGTTGCGCGGCCAAGCGCTTCATCGTGCTCGATGCCGTCGCCGATGTCTTCCTTGAAAAGTTTTCGGCTGCCTTGTCGCGCTTGATACCGGGCGATCCGATGGACGAATCGACCACGCACGGTCCCTTGTCGAGCGAGGAGGCCTTGCTGCAATTGATCAAGCAGGTCGACAGTGCGGTGGAACACGGCGCCACGCTCGTGATGGGTGGCAAGCGGCTCGACCGGCCCGGCGCATTCATGGGCATCACCATCCTGACCGACATCGCGCCCGACAACCCGGCGTTCCGCGACGAGTTTTTCGGTCCCGTTGTATCGTTCTACCGCGTCAAGGATGAAGCGGCCGCCATTGCGCTGGCAAACGATTCGGACTTCGGCCTGGGCGGCTCGGTATTTACCCGGGACCTCGAACGGGGCAAGCGCCTTGCCAGTCAAATCGATACCGGCATGATGTTTATTAATAACATCGACTGGTCCGACGCGGCCTTGCCGTTCGGCGGCATCAAGTATTCGGGGTATGGGCGCGAACTGGGCAATATGGGTATCCAGGAGTTCGTCAACAAGAAGATGGTGCGCATCGCGCAGCAAAACGCGCCGGTCTGAGCGAACCCGTCAGGCTTGCGCCCGGCACGGGCCAGGCCGTGCTGGTCCCGTAAATTACACCATTACCGGTTCGTCCACGCGTGCGCTGGCGCCGTCGACGGAGCCTGGCCCGCGGGGCCCGGCCCGCGGGGCCCGGCCCAATCCAGGCCAGGCCTGAGCTGCCTTAGCGTTGCGCGTCCTCGTCCCCGATCAGCTTGAACTGCTTGAGCAAGTCGCTGATCTCGGTGCCTTCGAGTTTGCGCAGCAGCAGTTTGCGCAGGAAGTCCGGACCGGGGATGTCGAGGGCGCGGCCGTCGCGCAGGGGCGTGATGGCCGCCAGCAGCGCGCGGATATCGTAGGTGGAATTGAACACCTCCGGCACGGCGCGCTCGACATCGAGCAAGGTGTAGACCGCTTCCATCGCCGTGCGCACCGAATACTCGGTGGTGAAGATGCAGTCGCGCTCCTTCGTCTCGGCGAACTGGCCGATGAAGGCGAAATTGACGGCATCCTGCGGCACGATGTCAGGCCGGTCGCCAGCCTGGCGCGGCATGAAGAACGCGGTGATGTAAGGCATCATCACGGGCACCGTGCGGGCGCCGGTGGCGGCCAGCTCGACGATCTGGTCGACCGGCACGCCCAGGTGATACAGCCACTCCTGGGTGATTTCCTCGCCCGTGCAGTCCTGCATGGGCTTTTTGACGAAGTCGCCCGGCCTGTCGACGAACAGCGCGTACAGCCAGCCCACCACCTGGTCCTTCGGCTGCTGCTTGAAGTGGGGCTGGCGGCTGACCGTCCAGCTGAGCAGCCAGCTCGAGTCCTTGACCGTGACGATGCCGGCCGTGACGACCTTGCCGCTGAACGGGTCGCGCTTGGCGATCGCCTCGATGTAACGGGGAATGCGCGCATCGAGCGTGGTGACGGTGGCCGACTCCCACTTGGTCTCGGGAATATGGCTGCCGAACACATCGGGACGGCCAAACGCCGGGTCCTGCGCGGCAATGCGGCGCCACAGGTCCCAGGCGGGCGCCGGCCCTTCCTTGAGCCTGGCGGCGGTGTGATGGTCGCCATCGTCGGAGTTTTCCGTCAGCGAGCCGATGGTGACGAACACCAGGTCATCCGCGCCCAGGTCGACCCCGCCGGCCACGCCCTGCTCAAGCCAGTCGATGCGGGTGGCCTGCTTGCGCCCTGCCCCGATGTCGAAACCCACATCGGTCACTTCGACGCCGTAGCGGAACACCACGCCCCGGTCCGTCAACCATTTCACCAGCGGCAGCACCATCGACTCGTACTGGTTGTAGCGGTTGAACTTGAGCGAAGAGAAGTCGGCCAGGCTGCCGATGTGGTGGATGAAGCGGTGCAAATACAGCTTCATCTCAAGCGCGGAATGCCATTCCTCGAAGGCGAACATGGTGCGCCAGTACAGCCAGAAATTGCTTTTGAGGAAATCCTCGCCGAACACCTCGTTGATGCGCTTGTTTTCCATTTCGTCGCGGCTGGCCATGAACACCGACAGCAGCTCCTTCTGGGCGCGGTCGTTGAGGGTCAGCAGGGCCTTGTCGGCAACGTCCTGGCCGCACAACTGGGTGACGCGCTGCAGGGAAAAATTCGGGTCGTCCTTGTCGAGCCGATAAAACTCGTCGAGCACGCTGGCGTCCGCCATCTCGAGTGAAGGAATCGAGCGGTACAAGTCCCACAGGCACTCGAAATGCTGTTCCATCTCGCGCCCGCCACGGATCACGAAGCCTTTTTCGGGCACCTCCAGGCCGTCGAGCGCGCCGCCGGGAATCGACTGCTGCTCGAGGATGGTGATGCGCTCGCCGGCCACGCCGCCATCGCGGATCAGGAAGGCGGCGCCAGCCAGGCCGGCAAGGCCCGAACCGACAAACCACGCCGTTTTGCGCTCGGCCCCCGCCGGTGGGCGGGGACGAACGAAGGCTTCATAGTTTCCACTGCTGTAGTGCATATCTCATTCCTTTGGTGTCAATGTCGAGCCAGCGGCGGATGCCGGACTCGCTTGCTCCCAGTGCGCGCTGTCATGGAGTGTGCGCGGCGAGAAAACACGGGTGGCAAGAGTCTACAGCAGTGAGCAGATTGCAGCGCTGACAATATTTCTAAGGAACAGGGCCGGGCGGCGCAGGCCCTGCTGAGACCGTATCGACAACAGTTTCGGCCGTTTATACAGAAATTCATACCCCAAGGCAATTTTTCCGGCAAAATTACTATTGGTTAAAGATTCAGATGCCAACTTACTTACCAATAGTGATTTTATTCAGTCCAATGACCGTATCGACTCCTTTGCATTGCGCCAGCGACGCTGACCGAGAAACACGCCGCCTGAACGCCCTGCGCGCACTGAACCTGCTCGACACCGCCCCGTCCGAGGCGTTCGACCGCATCACCCGACTGGCCGCGCGCCTGTTCGACCTGCCCATTGCCGCCGTCTCCCTCACCGACAGCGACCGCCAGTGGTTCAAGTCGCGCGTGGGCACCATGCGCACCGAGATTGCGCGGGTGCTCACGCCATGCGATCTCGTCACCGCCGGCGAATCGGTGCTGGTGGTGGAAGACCTGCTGCGCCACCCTACCCTGTGTAACAGCGTGCTGGCGGCGGACGGCGTGCGCTTCTTTGCGGGGGCGCCGCTGTTCACCCGCGATGGCTATTGCCTGGGCGCGATGTGCGTGCTGGGCACCGCCCCCCGCAGCATGACGGCGCAGGACCTGGCGACGCTGCAGGACCTGGCAGCGATGGTGATGGCCCAGATCGAATTGCAGCACGCGCTGGGCCGGCTCGATCCCATCAGCGGCCTGCCCAACCGCACCGAATTCATCGAGGATTTCGACGACTTCTGCCGCGACCAGGGCGCTGGCGCCGACGCCGTCGCGCTGATGCTCAACCTGGCCAAGCCGGAAGAACTCGATGACGCCGTGCGCGTCATGGGGGTGGCCTATGTCGAGGAGATGATGGAGGAGGCGATCATCGTCCTGCGCACCTTCCTGGGGCCCGGCCACAAGATTTACCACGTGGGCGCGACCCGCTTCGTCTGCCTGCTGGACCGGGCAACCGACCACCGCGCCGCCGTCGCGCGCCTGCGCCAGATGCTGGCCGGACACGCCGACAAGGGCAGCGCGCGCTTCGTCACCACCGCCACCTTCGGCCTGGCGCCGTTTGTGACCGGTGTCAACGACGTCACCGGCGCCGTCGACGTGCTGCGCTGGTGCCACAGCGCCGCCCACGACGCGCTCGCCAAACCTGGCCTGGTTAGCGTCTACGACCAGCACCACGACGCCGTCTACCGGCGCCGCTTCACCCTGCTCAACGCCTTCGGTGCCGCGCTCGAAGGCGAGGGCCAGTTGCACCTGGAATTCCAGCCCCGCATCGACTTGCATAGCGGAAAATGCACGGGCGCCGAAGCCCTGCTGCGCTGGACCCATCCGCAACTAGGCGTGATTTCGCCTGGCGAATTCATCCCCGTCGTCGAACGCACCGCGCTCATGCGCGCCACCACCGCCTTCGTGCTCGAACAGACCCTGGCCCAGCTGGCGCGCTGGCAGGCGGCCGGCATCACGCTGGGCGCGTCGGTCAACGTCTCGCCGGCCAACCTGGTCGAGGCGGACTTCGCCGCCAGCGTGATTGCCGCCCTCGCCCGGCACGGGGTGCCGGCGGCCCGCCTGGAGCTGGAAGTGACGGAGACGGCCGTGATGGAAAAACACCAGCAGGCCAGCGCCGCCCTGGCCAGCCTGGCGGCGGCCGGCATTGGCCTGGCCATCGACGACTTCGGCACCGGCTACAGCAGCCTGTCCTACCTGCAGATCCTGCCCGCCGACGTCGTCAAGATTGACCAGTCCTTCATCCGCGCTGTCGTCAGCGACGAGCGCACGCGCGACCTGGTCGCCACCATGATCCGCCTGTCGCACTCGCTGGGCTACCGGGTGGTGGCCGAGGGCGTCGAGACCGCTGCCGTGCTGGAGACGGTGCGCGCACTGGGCTGCGACGAGGTACAGGGCTACTACTTTGCCCGCCCCATGCGCCCGGACGCCCTGCTGGCCTGGCATGCGACCCATGCGGCCGCGGCCGGGCAGCCCCTCAGATAACGCTGTTCCACGGCGCCGACAGGCGCATGGCGCAATTGATCAGCCCCACCATCGAATAGGTCTGGGGGAAGTTGCCCCACATTTCGCCCGTCACCGGGTGGGTGTCCTCCGACAGCAGGCCCAGGTGGTTGCGCGCGTCGAGCATGGCCTGGAACACGCCGCGCGCCTGGTCGATGCGGCCGATCCGCGCCAGCGCGTCGATGCGCCAGAAGGTGCAGATATTAAAGGCCGTTTCCGGCTTGCCGAAGTCGTCCGGCGCCTCGTAGCGCCGCATGTAAGGGCCGTCGCACAGCGATGCTTCGAGGGCGTCGACGGTGGCGATGAAGCGGGGGTCCATGGGGTCGATGAAATTGACCTCGGCCATGAGCAGCACGCTGGCGTCGAGGTCGCGGCCGCCGAAACTCTCGGCGAAGGCCTGGCGCTCGTCGCTCCACGCTTCGCGCAGCAGGCGCTCGCGGATCAGGCGGGCGCGCCCTTCCCACAGTTGCGCGCGTTCCGGCAGCGCCAGCTTGACGGCAATTTTCGCCAGGCGGTCGCACGCCGCCCAGCTCATCAGGACCGACGAGGTGTGGATGCGGGCGCGCGTGCGCAGCTCCCACATGCCCGCGTCCGGCTGGTCGTAGACGCGGAAAGCTTGTTCGCCCACCGCTTCGAGGGCATTGAACTCGGGCAGGCCCGCCTTGCGGAACAGGCGCTGGTCGAAAAACGCCTGGCTGGCGCCCAGCACGATGTTGCCGTAGACGTCATGCTGGAAATGCTCCTGCGCCTGGTTGCCCACGCGCACCGGCTGGCAGCCCCGGTAACCCGTCAGATGGTCGAACTGCGACTCCGGCAACTGCTCTTCCAGGCCGATGCCGTACAGGGGCTGGATATGGCCGCCCTTGGCGCGCGCCACCACGTTACTGAGCCAGCGCAGATAATCTTCCATGGTGCCCACTTCGGACAAGCTGTTGAGCGCGCGCACCACGAAGAAGGCGTCGCGCAGCCAGCAGTAGCGGTAGTCCCAGTTGCGGCTGCTGCCGGGCGCTTCGGGAATGCTGGTGGTCATGGCGGCGATGATGGCGCCGGTGTCCTCGTACAGCGACAGCTTGAGGGTGATGGCGGCGCGGATGACCACGTCCTGCCACTCCAGCGGCAGGGCCAGGCGGCGGCTCCAGGTGCGCCAGTAGGCGATGGTTTCCTTTTCGAACAGGTGGGCCGTGTCGGCAATGCCGTCGGCCAGCGTTTCGTCCGGCCCCAGCATGAAATTGACGGTGCGGTCGAGCAGGAAGAACGCTTCGTCGAGCACGTAGCTGAGCGAGGCGTCGGTATTGAGGCGCAGCGTCTGGTCCGGCCCCACGTAGCGGATATGGTGGCTGCCGCGGGTGACGGCGGGCTGCTGGCGGCCCCAGTCGAAACGGGGGCGCAGGCGCACCCTGATGCGCACCGGGCTACCCAGCAGGCGCACGCGGCGGATCAGCATGAGCGGATGGAACATGCGGTCGCGGCTCTTGAAGCGGGGCGCGAAATCGGTGATTTCAATGCCGCGCCCGCGGCTGTCGAACAGGCTGGTGCGCAGCACCGCCGTGTTCGGCTCGTAGATTTGCTCGCTGCGGGCGAAATCGTCGATCTCGATGGACCACAGGCTGGCGTTCTCGCTGGCGTCGAGCAAGCCGTTGAACACCGGGTCGCCGTCGAAACGGGGCAGGCAGCACCAGACGATGCTGGCCTGGCGGTCGATCAGCGCGGAAAAACCGCAATTGCCCACCACCCCGCAATTGAGCGAAGCGGGGGCGCGGCCGGTATCGGCGGCGGGCGTGGCGGGCGTGGCGGTGGTCTGCTCGGTCATTCGATTCTCCTTAAAAGCGTGCTTGCTACCTGGTCGAGCGCCGCGAACAGGGCGCCCGGACTGTCGATGCGACACTGCGCGATGCTATGGCCCGGCCCCACCTTGATGCCGACGCCACCGGCCCGCTGCACCATGTCGAAGCCGGCCTCGTCCGTCAGATCATCGCCCACGAACAGGGCCAGGTGACCGGCGAACGGCGCCTCGTCGAGAAAGGCGCGGATCGCCGTGCCCTTGTCGACCCCGGCCGGCTTGATCTCCGCCACCATCTTTCCCTTGAGCAGGACCGTGCCGGGGCAGTGCCGCACCGCCTCCGCCATGCTGCTGTCGCACAGGGGCCCCAGCTGGGGCGCCTGGCGGTAATGCAGGGCCAGCGCGCCATATTTTTGTTCGACCCACAGGTCCGGGTGGATCACGGCCAGCGCTTGCGCGGCAGCGAGCACGCTGCGCATGTCGGGAATGGCGGCCTGGTGCAGGCGGCCGTCGGCGTCGCGCCGTTCGAGCCCATGCACGCCCGCTACCGGCAGGCGCAGGGGGAACAGCATGGCGTCGATCTGGGCGACGGGGCGGCCGGAAATGAGCGCAAGCTTACCGCCCAGCAGCACTTGCAGGCGTGCCAGCAGGTCCAGCAGCGGCGCCGCCACGCGCACCTGTTCGGGACGCTCGGCCAGCTCGACCAGGGTGCCGTCGAAGTCGAGGAACAGGCCATGGTCGAGCCAGCCCAGGCGCCACAGCGGCGCGGCATCGATCACGCTGGGGCCCTGGCCCGGCACGGTGGCCGTCACGCGCGCCGCCGTGCCGCGAGGCGGCTGTGCAGGTCGATTTTCGACATCACATGGTCGCGCTGGCGCAGGCGCGCGGCGTCCTGCAGCATGCGCCCGGCCCAGCGGTAGACATTGAAGTCCTTGACCCGGCGCCGCATGCTGCGCATGCGCTCGCGCTGTTCCACGGGCGGCATCGACAGCGCTTTTTGCAAGGCTTCGGCGCCCTGCTCGATATGGTAGGGGTTGACGATCAGCGCCTCGTGCAGCTCGCGGGCGGCGCCGGTGAACTGGCTCAAGATCAGCACGCCTTTCTCGTCGTCGCGGGCAGCAATAAATTCCTTCGCCACAAGGTTCATCCCATCGTGCAAGCTCGTCACCATGCACACATCGGCGGCGCGGAAATACACCGTCAATTGCGCCTGTTCGTGGTGGGCGATTTTCAGAATGATAGGCGCGTGCTGGCCGCGCGCAAAGCGCGCGTTGATGCGGTCGGCCAGCTTGCGCACGCGCGCCTCGAAATTCTGGTACTCGTCGAGCGAGGAGCGGGTGGGCGCGGCAATTTGCACAAACGAAAACCTGCCGATCATCGTGGGATCGAGTTCGAGCAGGCGCTCGACGGCGTCGAAGCGCTCGATGATGCCCTTGGTGTAATCGAGGCGATCGACGCCAATGCCCAGCAGATGGTCGGGCGGCAGGCCCAGTTCGGCGCGCACCCTGGCGCGGCAGGTGTCGACGCTGAGGGCAGCGTCGTCCGGCTCCGGCCAGGCGATCGAGATCGGGTACTGCGCCACCTGCGTCAACTGGCCGCCGTAGCTGATGGTGGAGGCTTCCTGCTCGATGCGGGTTTCCAGGTAGCGGTCGACCGTGTCGAGGAAATTTTTGCGGTGGAACGGCGTGTGAAAGCCCAGGATGGTGCTGCCCAGCATGCCGTCGAGAATTTCCTCGCGCCACGGGCAAATCCCGAAGGACTCCGAGTTCGGCCAGGGAATGTGCCAGAAGGTGATGATGGTGGCCTTCGGCAGCACCGCCCTGACCATCCGCGGCAACAGGGCGAAATGGTAATCCTGCACCAGCACCACCGGGTTGTCGCTGGTGGCCTCGGCGATGACGGCGTCGGCGAAGCGCTGGTTGACCTTGACGTACTGCTCCCAGTCGGACGAGCGGAACACGGGGCGCACGTGGGCGATATGGCACAGCGGCCACAAGCCTTCGTTGGCAAAGCCATAATAATAGCCCTGCTCCTCCTCGGGCGACAGCCAGACCCGCCGCAAGGTATAGCTGGGATGCTCGGGCGGCACCCGCACGTGGGCGTGGCGATCGACCGTCTGGTGGTCGGCCGAGCCGGCGCCGTGGGCGATCCAGGTGCCCGAGCAGGCGCGCATGACCGCTTCGACCGCCGTCACCAGGCCGCTGGCGGGGCGCCGCACCTCGATGCCGCGCGGGGTCAGTTCGTGGATGTAGGGCTCGCGGTTCGACACCACCAGCACCTGGTCGCCTGCCAGGTCTTGCTGGAGCAGGTCTTTCAAGGTGTCGCCCGTCCATTCGCCGCTGCCCGCGCCCTCGCCCTGGCGGTCGAGGTGGTAGTCGCGCAGCATCTGGCGCAGATCGCCCGCCAGCGGCTGCATGTCGGGCGGCGTGTCCACCTTGGCGCGCGGCATCAGTTCACCGCGCAGCATGTCGCGCACGCCTTCGACCCAGCCGCGCCAGCTCAGGTGGGCGATCAGGACAGTGATCAGTGAGATGGCCAGCGCCAGCAGGGCAAAAAAGCCGAGGATGTATTTTTTCGTGTCGGCGCTGCGGCGCTCGATGAAACTCATGTCGTGCACGAGAATCAGGCGGCCCATGTCGACACCGTCCTGCGTCAGCGCGCTCTCGGCCACGTGGACCGGTCCTTGCGGCAGGCGTACCAGCGATTTTTTGTCCGGGTCGGCCTCGAGCGAATGCCAGCAGCCCAGCGAGGCGGGATAGGTGGCGGTTTTGTAGCGCAGCACGCCCCTGGCGTCGCAATAGCCGACCGCGTACAGGCGTTCGTCCTGGATGGCGCGGTCAAACAGCTGGTTGATGCGGTTCGATGCCTTTTGCGGCAAATATTCCAGCAAGGGCTCCTGCAAGGTGCGCGAGAGCAGTTGCGAGCGCATGTCGAGGTCGCGCATGAACCAGCGCACCGTGAAATTGTCCATCAGGGGGATCACCAGGTAGCCGAACAGGGCCAGCACCAGCGCCAGCGGGACGATGAACCGCAGGGAAAGTCCGATCGAGCGAAATTTCATGAAGGATCCTCTTGAGAACGGCGCCCACGCCATCGGCACCGGCAAGCGCGCGGCGTGGCGCCGCGACCACGGCGTACGCCATGAATTTTAATTGATGCAAATGTAGTTATCCTGAAGGCAATTTTACATCAGGTGGCGCGGGAGGCGCGCACGGCTGTGCGGCCAGCGCCGCCGGGGCGCCGCCAGGTGGGGCGGGAGGATCTGGGCCCGCAGGGGGCGAGGCGAAGGCCGGCGGGCGCTGGCCCCGCTGGCAAGCAGGCTTAGCCCAGCGCGAGCCGGCGCGTGGCAGGCGGGGCGGCGGGCAAGGCGACCTGCGCGCCACCGAGTTGGAACACGCGCACCACGTCGATCAGGCCGGCCGTCAGTTGCTGCAGCGACTGGGCGGCGGCGGCCGACTGCTCCACCAGCGCCGCATTTTGCTGGGTGGCGCCATCGATTTGCACGATGGCCTGGTTGACCTGGGCGATACCGGCGTCCTGCTCGCGGCTGGCGGCGGAAATTTCGGCCACCACGGCGCTCACTTTGCCCACGCTGGCGACGATCACGCGCATGGTGTCGCCGGCGGCGGCCACCAGCGTGCTGCCCAGTTCGACCTGGGCGCTGGACGCATCGATGAGCGCCTTGATTTCCTTGGCGGCCGTGTTCGAGCGCTGCGCCAGGTTGCGGACCTCGGCGGCAACGACGGCGAAACCGCGCCCCTGTTCGCCGGCGCGCGCCGCTTCGACCGCCGCGTTGAGCGCCAGGATATTTGTCTGGAAGGCGATCGATTCGATGACGCCGATGATGTCGGCGATCTTGCGCGAGGCAGTGTCGATGGCGCCCATGGTGCGCACGACGTCGTCGACCACGGCGCCGCCCTTGACGGCCACGCCGGCGGCGCCCGCGGCCATCTGGTTGGCCTGCAGGGCATTGTCGGCATTGTGCTTGACGGTGGAGGTCAGCTCCTCGATCGAGGCGGCGGTCTCTTCCAGCGAACTGGCCTGCATCTCGGTGCGCGATGACAGGTCCATATTGCCGCTGGCGATCTCGCCGGCGGCGGTGGCCATCACTTCGCTGCTGTCGCGCACCTTGCTGACAATCATGTGCAAGCTGAGCCGCATGGCATTGAGCGCCGCACTGAGCTGACCGGTTTCGCTGTGGTCGCGTGCATCGTGGGCGAGGTCGCGACTGAGTTCGCCGCCGGCAATCGCGCTGGCGAAGTCCACCGCATCCTTGAGCGGGGCGATGATCGACCGGGCCACCAGCAGGCCGCACACGAAGGTGATCGCCATCGACAGGACGACGATGAGGACGATCAGTTGGCGCGAGCGGGTGACGACGGTGACGCCGGCATCGCGCGCGCCGGACGAGTCGGCGGCGATCACGTCGCTCAGTGCCTCCATGCTATTTTCCAGCTTGTGAAAGTGCGCGGTGAAATCGGCGAAGCCGGCCTGGGCGGCCGGCCGGTCGCTTGCCGCCTGCCCGATGATCTGGCGCACGCTGGCCAGGTAGGCGGTGGCATCGGGCCGCACCTTCGCCATCGCCGCCAGCAGGGCCGGCTCGCGCGTGTGCTTCTCCATCGAGGCCAGCAGTTTTTCCAGCAGCGCCCCGTGTTCGGCGGCGCCGTCGGCCGCTTCCTTGTGGCGGGCGGCGCCGTCGACGCTGCCGGCTTCGCCGGCCAGCATGGCGGCGAGCACGTCGGCGCGCAGGGCGTCATGGGCCTGGTCGGCCTGCAACTGGTCCTTGATGGCGATGCCGTTGTCGGTGATGCCCTCCATGGCCAGTGCGAGCCGGCCCACCGCGGCATAGCCGATCAGGCCGACAATGGCGACAAACAGGAGCGCGGCCACATTCAGGAAAAGCAGGCGCTGCTTGATGGAGAAAAACATGGCGTATCCTGACATGAGGAAAACGGCGCCCGCGGCCGCTAGAGCTTGAACGACAGGCCGACGGTGATGGCCCGGTCAGGGGTATTGCGATTGAGGCCGGCCGAGACGGCGGCGTCGAGCTGGCACTGGGGCGTGAGCAGCCAGGCGGCGCCCACATCGAAGCTGAGCAGCGAGCCGCCGCTGCGGGCGCGGGCGATGCGCGGCGCCGACAGTTCGACGAAGCTGCGCCAGCGCGGGGTCCACTGCTTGCCCAGCACCACGCCAAAAATGCCGCTGGTGAAGCGGCGCCCGTCTTCGGCCCGTTCGCTGGCCAGGCCCGGCATCACCCCCAGCGACATTTCACTACCGAGCTCCCATTCGGCCACGCCGCGCAGGGACGGACGCACGCCATCGCCGCGCACGGCGCGCGCGCCGCTGGGCAGGTCGGCGTGCAGCAGCAGGCCGAGGCCGGGCGCGCCGCCCTCGCCGGCGCCGTCGCGCACGTGCCATTTCACGCCCAGCGAGGTGTCGGCCATGCCGCTGGCATTGTCGCTGGCCGCGCCGCGCTGCCAACTGCGCACCCGGCCGTCGGTTTCGACGCGCAATTCGAGGTCCTCGCTCACGCCGATGCGCAGCAGCGTGGGCGTCGACGTGGCGCGCGTGGTGACGCCGTCGCGGCCGCTGCGCTCGGCCGCCAGGCTGGTCTCAACCTGCAGGCGGCCCTTGCCGACGACGGCGCTCGACTCGACGAAATCGGGACGGTCGGTGACGATGCTGTCGTCGCCCTCACCGGTACTGGCATGGGCGGTGCCCGCGAACAGCAAGCTGGTCAGTGCCAGGGCCACGGCCGTGGCCAGGCAGTTGTGTTGGATGTCGAACAGTTTCCTCATGGAATCATTCTACCGCACAATGGCACTTGATCGCAGCCCTGCAGAGTGACTAGCCCGGGGCGATGATGGCGCCTTTCACGACTTGACAGGGGCGCTCGCCGGGCGCTGGCCGGGCAGGGTAAAATACGCGCGGCCCCATCAACCCCACCACCGTGCCCATGCCCCACCGCTTGCCCCCATCCTCCTGCCTCCTGTGCGCCGCTTGCCTGCCCCGGAGCGGCGCATGACGCGCCCCGTCATTTCGCTGGTCGTCGCCATGGATGCCGGGCGCGGCATCGGCATCGACAACGCCCTGCCCTGGCACCTGCCGGAAGACCTGGCCCATTTCAAGCGCGTCACCACCGGCCACCCCATCATCATGGGCCGCAAGACCTTCGATTCGATCGGCCGGCCGCTACCGAACCGCCGCAACATCGTCGTCACGCGCGATGCCGGCTGGACCCGGGCGGGGGTCGAGACGGCCGGCTCGCTCGAGGCGGCCATCGCGCTCGCGGGCCAGGTCGACGCCTGCATCATCGGTGGCGCGCAAATTTTCGCGCAGGCGATCGATGCGGGCCTGGCCGGCCGCATGGTCGTCACCGAAATCGACCAGCACTACCCATGCGACACTTTTTTCCCGCCCCTGCCAGCCGGCTGGGTGGAAACGGCGCGCGAACGGCAGCAGTCCGCCAGCGGCGTCCACTATAGTTTCGTCACCTACGAGAAAGCACACTGATATGTCCGGAGATGGTTTTCACGTACACGGCCCGCACGATCACGCGGTCGAACACGCCGCCCACGGCGGCGACAGCTTTTCCAACAACATCGCCGTCATGACGGCGATCCTGGCCACCGTGGGGGCGCTGTTCGGCTACCTGGGCGGCGCCACCCAGAACGAGGCGGCGATGTTCAAGAACAACGCCGCCATCGACAAGACCGAGGCGGCCAACGCCTGGAATTATTACCAGGCCAAGTCGAACAAGCAGAACCTGGCCGAACTGGCCATGGTCCTGCCCGGCGTCGATCCCACCAAATACAAGGCCGACATGGCCCGCTACGAGACCGAAAAGGGCACCATCAAGAAGAAGGCGGAAAAATTCGAGGCCGCCTCCGATGAATGGAACCACCGCTCCGACGCGGCCATGCACGCGCACCACCAGTGGGCGCTGGCGACGACGGCCGAGCAGATCGCCATTTCGCTGGCGGCCATCACCCTGCTCACGCGCAAAAAATGGATGATGGCGGGCGCCTACGGGGTGGCCGCGGTGGGCCTGGTGCTGGGCGCCTTCGCCTGGCTGCACATCGATCCGCTGGGCGCGCTGCTGGGCGCCGCCAGCGTGGCCCACTAGCGCTGCTGGTGGCAGATGCCCGGGCAGGCGTGCGGGGCTCGGGTCCGCAGGTAGGCTAAGCTTCTGTTAATTATTTTTTCACCGAATTGCGGCTATTTCTGCGAAAATCCGCATCTTGTTTCGTATTGGTGCCGTGAACAGTCGCCCCGCCCCCCTGGCGCGGACGGCGCTCACGGCACTTCGCTTTGGAGCTGCCCATGAAATTTCGTTTCCCCATCGTCATCATCGACGAGGATTTCCGTTCTGAAAACACGTCCGGCCTGGGCATTCGCGCGCTCGCCGATGCGATGGAGAAAGAAGGCATGGAAGTGCTCGGCGTGACCAGCTACGGCGACCTGTCGCAGTTCGCCCAGCAGCAGTCGCGCGCCTCGGCCTTCGTGCTGTCGATCGACGACGAGGAATTCGGCGGCGGCTCCGTCGAAGAGACCGACTTCGCGCTGGTGGCCCTGCGCTCGTTCGTGCGCGAGATCCGCCACAAGAACGCCGACATCCCCATTTATATCTACGGCGAGACGCGCACCTCGCGCCATATCCCCAACGATGTCCTGCGCGAGCTGCACGGCTTCATCCACATGTTCGAGGACACCCCCGAATTCGTCGCCCGCCACATCATCCGCGAGGCGAAGTCCTACCTCGACGGCCTGGCGCCGCCGTTCTTCCGCGCGCTCGTCAACTACGCCAACGACGGTTCCTACTCGTGGCACTGCCCCGGCCACTCCGGCGGCGTGGCCTTCCTCAAGTCGCCCATCGGCCAGATGTTCCACCAGTTCTTCGGCGAGAACATGCTGCGCGCCGACGTCTGCAACGCCGTCGAAGAACTGGGCCAGCTGCTCGACCACACCGGTCCCGTCGCCAAGTCCGAGCGCAACGCCGCCCGCATCTTCAACGCCGACCACTGCTATTTTGTGACCAACGGCACCTCGACCTCGAACAAGATGGTCTGGCACTCGACGGTGGCGCCGGGCGACATCGTCGTCGTCGACCGCAACTGCCACAAGTCGATCCTGCACTCGATCATCATGTGCGGCGCCATTCCCGTGTTCCTGATGCCGACCCGCAATCACCTGGGCATCATCGGTCCCATCCCGCTGGAAGAATTCACCCCCGAGTCGATCGCCCGCAAGATCGAGGCGAACCCGTTCGCCCGCAACGCCGTCAACAAGAAGCCGCGCATTCTCACCATCACCCAGTCGACCTACGACGGCGTGGTGTACAACGTCGAGACCCTGCGCGAAATGCTCGACGGGAAAATCGACACCCTGCACTTCGACGAAGCGTGGCTGCCGCACGCCACCTTCCACGATTTCTACAAGAATATGCACGCCATCGGCCGCGACCGGCCGCGCGCGAAGGAGTCGATGATCTTCTCGACCCAGTCCACCCACAAACTGCTGGCGGGCCTGTCGCAGGCCTCGCAGGTGCTGGTGCGCGAATCCGAATCGGTCAAGCTGGACCGGGACGCTTTCAACGAAGCCTACCTGATGCACACCTCGACCTCGCCGCAGTATTCGATCATCGCCTCGTGCGACGTGGCCGCGGCCATGATGGAAGCGCCCGGCGGCACGGCGCTGGTGGAAGAATCGATCTTCGAAGCGCTCGACTTCCGCCGCGCCATGAAAAAGGTCGACGAAGAATTCGGCAGCGACTGGTGGTTCAAGGTCTGGGGCCCCGACACCTTCTCCGAAGAAGGCATCGGCACCCAGGACGACTGGATGATCCGCGCCGAGGACGACTGGCACGGCTTCGGCAATCTCGCCCCCGGCTTCAATATGCTCGACCCGATCAAGGCCACCGTGGTCACGCCGGGCCTGTCGCTCGACGGCCAGTTCGGCGAGACCGGCATTCCCGCCTCGATCGTCACCAAGTACCTGGCCGAGCACGGCGTCATCATTGAAAAATGCGGGCTGTATTCCTTCTTCATCATGTTCACCATCGGCATCACCAAGGGCCGCTGGAACACCCTCGTGACCGCCCTGCAGCAGTTCAAGGACGACTACGACAAGAACCAGCCGCTGTGGCGCATCCTGCCCGAGTTCTCGCAGATGAACCCCCGCTACGAAGCGATGGGCCTGCGCGACCTGTGCCAGTCAATCCACGATTTCTACAAGGCCTACGATGTGGCGCGCCTGACCACGGAGATGTATTTGTCGGACATGATCCCGGCGATGAAACCGTCGGACGCGTTCGCCAAGATGGCGCACCGCGAAATCGAGCGGGTCGCCATCGAGGATCTCGAAGGGCGCATCACGGCCATCCTTCTCACCCCCTACCCGCCCGGCATTCCCCTGCTCATTCCCGGCGAGCGCTTCAACAAGACCATCGTCGATTACCTGCGCTTCGCGCGTGACTTCAACGAGCGCTTCCCCGGCTTCGAGACGGACGTGCACGGCCTGGTCAAGCGCGAAGTCGATGGCAAGCGCGGTTATTTTGTCGACTGCGTGCGCAGCGATGCGATCATGCCGCTGTAACTAGCGGCTGCGGCAATAAAACAAAAGGCGTCCGCGGACGCCTTTTTTCATGTTACTGCGCGGGCGGCACCGGCACCGGTGCGGGAGCGGGCGCGGGAGCGGGAGCGGGCGCGGGGCTGGCCGGCGTGCCCTGCAGTGCGCGCATCGCTTCGCGCGCCGCCGGGGTGTCCGGGTTCACCCCGGCCGCCTGCAGCGCATTGCGCACGGCGTCGTTGCCGGTCACACCGCCGAAGCTGTAGCGCAGGCCCACGTACAGGCGGCGCTGCTGCACGGTGGTGTCGGTGCGGTCGCGCAGCAGGCCCGTGTCGACCCGAAAATCCTGCCGGGTCGAGCGCAACACGTCGTTGGCACGCAGGTTCAGCGACAGGCGCGGGTTGAACTTGTGTTCATAGGCCAGGTTGATCACGCCGAACGGCTCGCGATAGCCTTCGCCCGACAACTGCTTACCCTGGTGAAATGCCATCAGCGTGAGCACGTCGACGGCGCTGATCTGCCATTGGCCGCCGCCCTGCAACTGCAGCGAGGGCGCGGTGCGCTTCTGGCCCGTCAGACCGGTCGCATCGAGACGGTCCTGCTCGATAAAGCCCCAGTTGCCACTGAACATGAAACGGATGTTCGGCATGGCCATGCCGCCCAGCCGCAGGTTCGGCGGCACCATCCCCATCACGGAAAACTCCAGCCCGCCGCTACGGCGGTCGCCCAGGTTGTCCTTGGTGGTGAGCAGCGTGTTTTCGCTCAGGAAAATGCGGCGGTCGGTGATGACGTCCGATTCGCGGCGCAGGTAGCCGCGCAGGCTGGCAGGGGCGATGCCCATCACGCGCGTTTCGTAACCGAGTTCGAGCGAGTGCAGCTTGACCGGGCGCAGGTGCGGGTTACCGGAACTGACATAGTAATCGTTGGCGTAATTGATAAAGGGGTTGAGCTCGCCCGCGGCGGGCCGCGAAATGCGGTCGGCGTAGGACAGGCGCAGGTTCGAATTCTTGTCCAGCTTGTAGGTCAGGAACAGGCTGGGCAGGTAACTGAGGTAGCGGTCGTCGGCCACGATGGCGCTGGTGACCTGGTCCAGGTCGAGCGCGGTGTGCTCGACGCGTAAGCCGCCCTTGAACGACCACAGGGGATTGAGCGGCATTTCGTAGCTGCCGTAGGCGGCCAGCACGTCCTGGTCGAGCTTGAACAGATTGCTGCGCCGGGCGTCGGGCACCAGGCCACTGAGGAACAGGTAACGATTGTCGATCGACTGGGCGTTGCGCTGCCAGCGTCCGCCCGCGGTCAGGAAACCGGGCCCCAGATTGCCCGAGTAATCGCTGCTCAGGTCGGTCAGGCGCACCCGCGTTTCGCCGTTTTGCGTGTAGTCGCGCAGCACCGGCGCACCCGCGCCCGGCAGCAACAGCGCCTGGTAGAGCGTGGCCGTGTCGTTGATGTTGGTGTTCGACGAGTGGCGCAGGTCCACCTTGAGCGTCTCGCCGTCGGCAGCGAAGCGGCGCTCGAACCCCGTCACCAGTTCGACGTTGCGGGCCTGGCCGTCGGTGGCGCGGCCGGTGCGGTAGTCGACCAGCGGCAACTGGCCCGTGCCGAAGTCGGTGAACCGCTCGTTCTGGCTGGCGTCGTTGCCGCGCTGGTTGACCGACACCGAGGCGGTGAGCGTGTCGCGGGCGTTGTAGTTGTAGCGCCCGCCAACGCCCGCTTGCACGAAATTGCTGATGGCCTCGCGGCTGGCCTGCTGGCGCAAGCGGCTCAGTGCGCCCGTGACGGGATCGATGCGTTCGCGCGTTTGCACGGTGTCGCTGTCGCTGCCGTCGCGGCGCACGTTGAGGGTGCCGTTGACTGACGCGTAACCGGCGCTGTAGCTGCCGTTGGCGAAGGCGTTATGGCGGCCGCCCGGGCCCACATTGGCCACCACGCTGCCGTTGCCGCCGGGCTTGGTGTAGCGGCGCGAAATCAGGTTCAGGATGGGGCCGCCGCCGGCTTCATTGCCGAATTCGGCGCCCGGGTTGTTGATCACCTGGACCGATTCATAATTTTCCGCCGGCAAGGCGTTGATGGCGGCCGCCCGGTTCTCGCCCTGCAACTGGGCGGTCGGCTTGCCGTCGACCAGCACGGTGACACGCTCACTGCCCCGCAGGCGCACGGTGCCGTTCGGATCGACGTTGACGGAAGGGACATTGTTCAAGATGTCGCCGATCGAGGCGCCCGCCGTGCTGGCGCCGCTCTTGATCTCGTAGACCTGGCGATCGACCCGGTTGGTGTCGCGCTCGCTGACCACGTTGACCACCTGCACGGGGCCGGTGGGTGCCGGCAGCGGCGCGGCCGCCCTGGCGCTGGCGGGCGCGGGGGCGTCGGTCTTGCCGCTGGTCGCCACGACCGGTTCGACGGCGACCGTCTGCGCCGCTGCGTGGGCACCGAGCAAGAGCAGCACGATGGCCGCCGGGACGGCCCTGCGGGCGAAAGGGAGAGGGGTGGGACGGCAAGCTGGGGCGGTCTCAAGTATCAAGTGCAACACCGGGTTAATGAATCGAATCGGCCTGCAATTGTAGCCGAGCCATGTGTTCGGTATAAACCACCAGAGGCGACTTCCATCCGAGCGTTTCCCGT
>NZ_JAFCXL010000025.1:0-62327 GCF_049898325.1 Massilia sp. DWR3-1-1
AGGCTGGCTGAACGAGTGATGAAAAGAGTGAATATCCAGCATGTGCTGGTGACGGAGGTGTATCAGTTTTAAATCGCTGCGAAGGCCAAAACTGTATCAGTTTTAAATCGCTGTTGACACTAATCCGGTGCGCATCAAGCAAGTGATGCTAAATCTGCTGTCCAACGCAATCAAATATAACCGCCTCGGAGGCAACATCGATATCTCGCGCGTCATGGATGGCCACGCGCAGGTTCGCATTGGTGTGCGCGATACCGGGCATGGCTTGACACCGAAAGAGTTGGGAAGCCTGTTTCAACCGTTTAATCGGCTCGGCCAGGAACACGGTAAGGAGGTCGGAACCGGCGTGGGCTTGGTCGTGACGAAGAAGCTGGTCGAATCGATGGGCGGGACGATCGGCGCGGAAAGCGAAGTGGGATGCGGCTCCTTGTTCTGGTTTAACGTGCCGCTCGCGAGGGACGGCACTCAACCCGTTGAGAGCTCAAAGGTCGAAGCAGATTAAGGGAAGACCATGAAAGCAGGACTTTTCTAAAACGGACCGGAAGATACGCAATTTACGCGCGAGCGATGCCACCATCGAGCCCTCAGACGCTTTCCGCTTTGCACACTCGCGCATCGTAATCGCGAACTCCTTGGCGTCAATAAGGGGCGGCTACAGAATTCAGGGGTGTAAGCCGGAACCCCCGGAATTTCCGCTCGTCAGTTCAATCCGAAGATGTTTTCATTTGGCCATGTCCGAAAACGATCGGTTGCGGACAGTGTCATTTTAGGATGTACGTAAAATTGCATGCCGATGTTTCGGACATGGCTTATAATAAGTACATCCATTTCGTACGCTTTGGCTCCCCAACATGTCTCGCACATTCATTTATGCTCGCGTCAGCACCGCCGATCAGAACACAGACAACCAAATTCTTGAAATCGAAGCGGCCGGCTTCGCGGTCGACAAACGCCGTATCGTGTGCGAAAGCATCAGCGGCAGCGTCGCGGCCACTGAACGGCCGCAGTTTGCTCGGTTGCTTGACCGTCTGGAACCCGGCGATATACTCATCGTAACCAAGCTAGACCGACTCGGCCGCAATGCAATGGATGTGCGCGCCACAGTAGAGCAACTGGCGGCCGATGCTATTCGTGTGCACTGCCTAGCGCTCGGCGGCGTCGATCTGACCAGCGCTGCCGGAAAGATGACCATGAGCGTGTTGAATGCGGTAGCTGAGTTTGAGCGCGATTTGCTGATCGAGCGAACCCAAGCAGGTCTTGCACGCGCACGGGCGGAAGGTAAGACGCTGGGTCGCCCGCCAGCGTTGACCAAGGTACAGCAGGCCGAAGCAATGCAACGCCTCGCGAGAGGTGAGTCCGTTGCCAAGGTGGCGCGTGATTACGGCACCACTCGCCAGTCCATCATGCGAGTTCGGGAGAGGCTCAGCCAATCCAGTGCAGCGGACTCCTGACAAGGACGCAGTCACCTTTCGAAATCGAAAATACGATCCAGCAGGCCGCCGAGCTGTCCGGAGGGCAGTTAAGGCCAGGCAAGGGGATTTGGACCATCCACCAAGGTAATCATAATGCTCTGATTGCCGCCATACAGGAAAAAGATGCCAGTCAGCTTTCTTTCTAACGCGCAGCGCGAGAACTATGGCCGCTACGCCGGTTCTCCATCACCCCATGACCTTGCCCGGTATTTTCATCTGGACGACACCGACCATGCGCTAATCGCTGCGAAGCGCGGCGTGCACAATCGGCTTGGCTTCGCCATCCAGCTGAGCACAGTGCGCTACCTGGGCGCGTTTTTGGAAGATCCGCTGGTCGTGCCCCAGCCCGTGTTGCGGACGCTGGCTAAGCAGCTGTGCATCGAAACGCTGGACAAAGCAAGCGCCTACAGCACTGGACGACAACGCTGGCAGCATGCGATAGAAATTCGCACACGCTATGGCTACGTCGAATTTACGGAACCCCTGATCGCCTTTCGCCTGACCCGATGGCTGTACGCTCTTTGCTGGACTGGCACCGACCGGCCGAGCGTGCTGTTCGAGCGCGCCACGACGTGGCTCGTGACGCACAAGGTACTGCTGCCAGGCTGCACGACGCTCGAACGGTACGTTGCGCGCCTGCGCAGCCGCGTCGAGGAGCGCTTATGGCGCTCGCTTGGCAATGGAATCAGCCTGGACCAGCAAACGCGTCTGGAAGCCCTCCTGATCTCTTCTGGCGGTACGCGGAACTCGCCGCTTGACCGACTGCGCACTGGGCCGCTAGTGGCCAGCAGCCGATCAATGAGCCTGGCGCTGATGCGACTGCAAGCCGTCCGTGAGCTTGGCATCCGTTTGCCAGCCGCCACGCGTATCCCGGCCACGCGGGTCGCAGCCTTGGCCCGGTTCGCCGGCGCCGCCAAAGCCAGCGCGATCCTGCGCCTGCCGACGTTACGCCGCCTGGCAACCTTGGTCGCGTTCGTGCACTGCCTCGAAGCATCGGCGCAGGACGACGCACTGGAAGTGCTCGAAGTCATCCTGAGGGAGCTTTTCGGTGACGACGTAAAAGCCCACAAGAAATCGCGCCTTCGTTCGCTTAAGGACTTGGATGAGGCAGCGGCTACCCTCGCCAGCGCCTGTCAAATGCTGCTGGACGACACCGTGCCGGATGCCGAGCTGCGCAACAAGTTGTTCGCACGGATTTCGCCGGACGCGCTCGCGCTGGCACTTGCCGGCGTCAACAAGCTGATTCGCCCAACCGACAACGTGTACTACCAAGAGCTGGATGCCAAATACAAGACCGTGCGGCGCTTCTTGCCCGAGCTGGCCGAACACGTTCAGTTTGGCGCGAATGCAGCTGGCGAGCCCTTCATCGCCGCATTCGCCTGGCTTCGCGCCAACATGACGGTGAAGAGACCCGGCAACGACGCGCCGCGCGAGATCATCACCAAGCTGTGGCAACGCCATGTGTTTCACCAGGATGGCGCCATCGACTTCCACGCTTACACTTTCTGCGTTTTGTCCGAATTGCGTATCGCGCTGCGCCGGCGCGACGTGTTCGTGGCCCCAAGCTGGCGTTACGCTGATCCGCGCGCCGGCCTGCTCGATAGCGCCGAATGGGAATCCACGCGCCCGATCATTTGCCGCACGCTTGGCTTGTCGGCGGTGCCAGGGCCGACATTGACCGCCCTGGCCGATGAATTGGATCGCACCTACCAAGCAGTCGCCGCCAGGTTGCCCGATAACCCGGCCGTGCGGTTCAACAAGGTGGGCGACAAACAAGAACTGGTGCTCAGCCCGCTCGACAAGATGGACGAGCCGGCGTCATTGATCGCGCTACGCGCCAAGGTCACAGGCATGCTGCCGCGCGTCGATCTGCCGGAACTGATCCTGGAGATTGCCGCCCGTACCCGCTTTACGGATGCCTTCACCCACATATCGGAGCGCACCGCGCGCGCTTCCGATCTGCATGTGAGCATCTGCGCGGTGCTGATGGCCGAGGCCTGCAACACTGGGCCGGAGCCGCTGATTCGCGGCGATGTGCCGGCGCTCAAGCGCGACAGGTTGTCATGGGTGGACCAGAACTATCTGCGCGACGACACCATCACTGCGGCGAACACCATGCTGGTCACCGCGCAGAGCCGTTCGACGCTGGCCAGCGTATGGGGCGGCGGCGAGGTCGCGTCGGCCGACGGGATGCGCTTCGTGGTGCCGGTGCGCTCGGTGCATTCCGGGCCGAATCCGAAATACTTCGGCGTCGGGCGCGGCGTGACCTGGTACAACCTGATATCGAACCAGTTTTCCGGACTGAACGACATCACGGTGCCTGGCACGCTGCGCGACAGCCTGGTCCTGCTAGCCGTCGTCCTGGAACAGCAGACCGACCTTCAGCCGACTCAGATCATGACGGACACGGGCGCGTACAGCGACGTGGTTTTCGGCCTGTTCCGCCTGCTTGGATACCGATTCAGTCCGCGCCTGGCCGATGTCGGCGGCACGCGTTTCTGACGAATCGATACCAAAGCCGACTACGGACTGCTCAATTCTGTATGCGGGCACAATATCAGCCTACAGAAGATCGAGCCGCATTGGGACGACATGCTGCGCCTGGCCGGCTCGCTCAAGCTCGGCCGGGTTTCTGCCGCCGGCATCATGCGCACGCTCCAGGTCGGCGAGCGCCCGACCAGGCTGGCCCAAGCCATCGCCGAGTTCGGCCGCATCGACAAGACGCTGCACACGCTGACCTACATCGATGACGAAGCCAAGCGCCGGGGCACGCTAACTCAGCTCAACCGTGGCGAGGGGCGGCACAGCGTTGCCCGCGCCGTCTTCCACGGCAAGCGAGGCGAGTTGCGGCAGCACTACCGCGAGGGGCAGGAAGACCAACTCGGTGCGCTCGGCTTGGTGCTCAACATAATCGTGCTGTGGAATACCAGCTACATGGAGGCCGCATTGAACCAGCTGCGCACGGACGGTTTCGAGGTAAGGGATGAGGACGTTGCCAGGCTGTCGCCGCTGCTGTATGAGCACATCAACATGCTGGGCCGGTATTCGTTTTCGGTGCCGGATGCGGTGGCCAAGGGCGAGTTACGGCCGTTGCGTAACCCAGCGAGCGATGAATAGTCCCGCGAACCTGGCTTAACCGTGTTTTACGTTCCACTGCACCTCAGACCCCGCGTACGCGCATGTCGCCTACGCGCATGTCGCCAACGCGCATGTCGCCTACGCGCACGTCGCCATCCGCTTCCCCCAGACTACCGGGATAGGCACTTAATCTGAGCCGGAAACGCGTCGAGCGTGAGCACGGCCCGTTTTAAGCGCGAGCCGCTACACCGATTCGCCGGGGCAGGGCAGCCAAGGCGCCTGCGCACGCCCGATTGCGCAGGCAGGTCCCACTTTGAACTTGCCAACCTGCATGCCTGAACACTATACTTCGCATATGATTCATATATGGAGAGTAGTGTGGGCATCGTCAATATCGAAGAAGAATTACATGATCAGCTGCGCAAGGCCAGCGCCGTATCCTGCCGTTCCATCAACGCCCAGGCGGCGTTCTGGATCAAGATTGGCATGGCTTGCGAGATGCATCCCACCCTGAGCTTCAACGACATCGTTACGGCCGAGCTGCGCGCGGCCGGGGTGGCGGCGCGGCCCGTCAGGGTGGCGGCGGCATGACCAAGACCCCCGACGAAATCGCCCTGATGGCGCAGGCGGGCAAGTTGCTCGCCGCCGTGTTCGGCCACCTCGACACGCTCGACATGATCGGCATGTCGACCATGCAGGTGAACGACCTGGTCGACCGTTACATCGTCGACGAGCTCGCGGCGCGCCCCGCCAGCAAGGGTCAGTACGGCTTTGCCTACGCCCTGAACGCGTCGCCCAACCACGTGGTGTGCCACGGTGTGCCATCGACGGCCGACATCCTCAAGGATGGCGACATCGTCAATTTCGACATCACCCTGGAGAAAAACGGTTACATGGCCGACTCGAGCAAGACTTACCTGGTCGGCACGGTGTCGGCGCCGGCCAGGCGGCTGGTGGACGTGACGTACGAAGCCTTGTGGAAGGGCATCAAAGCGGTGCGGCCCGGCGCCCGGCTGGGCGATGTGGGTCATGCCATCGAGCAGCACGCGCGCCGCCATGGTTACACGGTGGTGCGCGAGTACTGCGGCCACGGCATCGGCCGCGAGATGCACGAGCCGCCCCAGGTACTTCACTGGGGCAAGCCGAAAACCGGCCTGGTACTGCGCGAAGGCATGGTGTTTACCATCGAGCCCATGATCAACCAGGGGGGCGACGAGGTCGAGACGCAGGACGACGGCTGGACCGTCACCACCTGCGACGGCGCGCTGTCGGCCCAGTTCGAGCACACCGTGGCCGTCACCGCCAAGGGGGTGCGCGTGCTGACCTTGCGCGCGGGCGAAAAAGCCCTCAACTGAGCCGGCCGGCCCGGCCGCTGTGGGAGAAGGCGCCTGCTTGCCAGGGCCAGCAGGCCGATCGTGCGCTCGCCGCGGCGAGGTGGCCCTCCAGCGAACGCAAGCTGACGCTGCAGATAAACGGGTCGCCGCCGCGCCAGCTGCCTGGCACGTCCGCAGTGCGGCTGTCGACCTTGAACTGAAACACGATGGTCGCCTCGGCCAGCAGCGTCCAGTCAAACTGGTGTTTCGCCAAGGCCGCGCGCAGGAACAGGCTGTAGCGCTGCGCCAGCAGGGCGCCGCAATGGCAGGGCGGCCGCGCGGCCTGGGCCAACAAGTCAATCTCGACGGTGTGGGGTGGCGCGCCGAGCTCACGGTAGAGCAGGCCCGGGGCCCAATAGCCCTCGATGTCGTTGTTTCTGCCGAGCAAAGAAGCGAGCATGCCGGCGGCGGCATGGCGAAGACGGGAACGGATTCTCATGGCGAAGACCTGGTTCGGGCGAGCGCCCGGTAGCCCTTGCCGCGTCGGCCAGGGATCGATCGTATCACCGGCGCGCCCTTCAATCCTGCCTGAACTTTCCTTGCCGCTCCCCGGCAGGATGCCGCCATCTTGTTGCCCCTTAAATTAATTGTTCTTTCGTGACAATTGGCGAGTATTCCGACGATTTTTTCTGTCAAGATTAACTTGCTGGCGTGCAAGCCGACGAGGCGTGAAATGCGTCGCAGGAGCGCCTGCAGCCGGCAAAAGCGGCCGATTCCCCGCCTCCAACAAGCCTGAAAGAAAAATGCGTCCTTTCCTGTCCTGCCTTCTCTCGTTCATCACGGCGATGGCGTCGTTGCCGGCCGCAGCGCAAAAACTGGTGCCGTTTCAATTTCCCCGTGAGGGTATCGCGCCCTCACTCTGCGCGTTTCAAACGCCTGTCCCGCGCGATGCCCTGGTGCTGGCCGCCGGCGAATACGGGGGCAGGAAGACCGGTTTCCAGATCGACGATTCAGGCCACGAGGCGACGCAAATCGATGTTGCCGTCAACTCAGGGCACAACAGCGTCGTGCTGATGCTGGGTGCGTACGAGCCCACCGTCTGGAATGTAGGCTGGAGCGCTGGCACCAGGATTGTGGCAGTGATTGTGAGCGGGTATCACGCGCAGGCAGTGGCGGGATTGCCACGGAACGTCCCGATCATCAACAACAGTTATGCAAACCGCAGCAGCTGCGGCTATTTCTACATTCAGCCAACGGAGCAGCAAGGGCTGGACGCCATGGCCATGCAGGTCCTGGGACGGCCGGTCGACAAGATCTATCGATCCAGCAATGGCAAGGTGGTCGTTGGCGATACGCTGGAAAAAACCACGCACTTGCTCACGTCGAAGGACGTCACGGTTGAATCCCTGCGGCAGAAGAATGCACCGCCAACTGGCCCTGCGGGCCTCGCGAAAGCGGTCCGCAATGGCATATTGCGCGCTGCGACAGCCGATGACCTGGCTGCCTGGGAAACTGCAATGCAAAAGAAGCTCAATGGCGAGCCGCCGCTGCGTGACGCGGCCAGCGAAGGCAGGCGCAATCGCATGGGCAATCACATGGACAAGACCTATGTCGTCCTAAAGCGTTTCACGCTCCCCGCGGGCCTGTACGGGGGCGATGCCGCCGTGTTTTTATTACCGCGAGGTGTAGCTGTCCCAACCGGAAATTTGGGCCATTCCGCGCTGCTCGACTTGAATACCATGAGCTGCAAAGGGGGGCTTTGCCTTGGCCTGGGCCTGGGCACGATGGCGATGCCGAGCCTGGAGAAAGCCCGCGATGCGCAAAGCGTGGCGCTTCCCGAACAAGGCAAGGCAAAGTAAAAGGCGCGCATATGCGGTATCTCGTTCAACTTTGCCTGGCCTCTTGCTGGACCGTCCCCGCCGCAGCAAAGGCGCTCCTGTTTGATGTCGTGAAAACCAGTTCGGCTTGCGAACTGCGGGTGGTTGCGGCCCAGGTAAAAAATTCCACCTTCGAATGGGACGGCGGCTGCATCAATGGCAAGGCGGAAGGGATGGGGAGATTCATGCAAACACTGCAGTCGGGCACGGCACCTGCCCCTCGCTATCGCTCGACGCAAACGCGGCATGCGGGCGTCGTCTACGGCTACATGACGGCGTACACCGAAGGCGTGCCCGCCACATTTCCCCCTGCGGTGTATTTTTATTACGGCGACGCGAAAATCTCGTTCACCCAGGGCTGGGGATGGTCGCTCGACGGCTTGCACGTGGGAGGAACACAGATGGCCCTGCCCGCGCCAGCGCCTGCCAAGACGTTTCCGATGATGAGTATCCACTCGCCAACCCGTCGCCTGGTCCTTCACGCGTCCGATTGCTTGAACTACGACGGCAAGGTCGACGGCTGCGCGGCGGACAGGCCAGGCAATCGCGCCGTGTACGTGGTTCGTGAGTACGATAACGAGGGCAATATCGTTATTCTGCGCGAGAGCACGCTGTGCCCGAAGCCCTTCGATATTGCCTCATGCGGCCCCCTGCTGGCCCAAAAGAGCGCGCCATTGCGTGCTGAAATCCTGGCATTTCTCGTAGCGGCAAAACCGGCTGTCGACGAACTGCTCAAGCAGGCACACAGCGCCCGTCCTGCTGACCTCCCTCAGCCTGCGGCAGTCGACAGCGCGGGGCAGCCATTGGCCAGCTCCCCTCAATGACAACAGGCTTTCTGGCGGCGCGATTTTTATCCGAACCATCTGGCCTGCCGCGCCCGTTTTCTCCTTGTCGGGTTGAAGGGCAAGCCGCACCAGTCATCCATCAGGGGCCGGCCCCGCAATCGGCGTCCCCCTCAGTGCGCATGCCCGATGAGCTTGCCGAGTGTGGCGGCATCCATCGGCAGGTGAAAATGGGGCCCCTGGGCCTGGTCGCAGCCCAGCGCGATCAGCTGCGCTTGCTGGGCGGCCGTCGCCACCCCTTCGGCGATGACGACCACGCCAAGCGCATGGGCGCTGGCAATGATGCCGCTGGCGAGCGCGATGGGCATGGCCGCTTCGATGTCGTGCACCAGGTGGGCGTCGAGCCGAAGGCCGCGCAGGGGACACTTGGTCAGGCTGCTCAGGGAAGAATTGCCGGCGCCGAAACCATCGATGCACAGCGGCACGCCCGAGGCTGCCAATTGCTGCAGCAGTTCCGGGCCGCCCGGCCCCTCTCCCAGTAGCATGGACTCGGTAATTTCCAGCGCCACGGGCGCCGCCGCCTTGCCGATGCGCTCGAGGATGGCAATGCGCGCCGGGTCCGCGCCCTTGGCCTTCACGGGCAGGGAGGCGAGCTCGATACTGACGTTCAGCGCGGCGCCGTTCGTCCCGTGCCAGGCGGCCGCATGCGCCAGCGCATCGGTCAGCACCAGTTCGCGCAGTTCGTCGAGCACGCCCGCTTCTTCGGCCAGACCGGCGAAGTGCTCAGCGGTCAGCAAGCCGTTTGCGGGATGGTTCCAGAACAGCTGCGCTTCGGCGCCTTCGATGGCGCCACTGGCCAGCGCGACCACAGGCTCGTACAGCACGCTCAATTGTTGTTTTTCGATCGCGTTGCGCAGTTCGGCAATCCGGCCCTGGTGGGCGATGGCGGCGTTGCGCATTTCCGCCGTGAAGAAGCAGTAGCGGTTGCGGCCGCTCTGCTTGGCGGCGTACATGGCCTGGTCCGCGTGGCGCAGCAATTCGTCCTGGGCGCGCGCATCGTTGGGGTACAAGGCGATGCCCAGGCTGGCCGAAATCATCACGCTGCGCCCGGCGATGGAAAATTCGCGCGCCAGTGCATCGAGGATTTGCTGCGCCAGCACGCCGATGTGGGGCATGCTGCGAATTTCCGTGAAGATGACGGTGAATTCATCGCCGCCCAGCCGCGCCACCGTGTCGGTCTGGCGCACGCAGTCGCGGATGCGGCGGGCGCCTTGCTGCAAGAGCTCGTCGCCGGCCTCGTGGCCCAGCAGGTCGTTGACCTGCTTGAAGCCGTCGAGATCGACGAACATCAGTGCCAGCGGCAGGTGAATGCGGTCGGCCCGCTTGATTTCGTGGCTCAGACGATCACGGAACAGCAAGCGGCTGGGCAGGCCCGTGAGGTCGTCGTACTGGGCGCTGCGGCGGTATTTCTCTTCCGCCGCCTTGCGGTCGGTCACATTGCGCGCGATGCCGGCGACGGCCTCGAACTTACCCGCGTGGTCAACGACGGGTACCAGCAGGTATTCGAAGGTGACGTTTTTGCCGCGCCGGGTGCGGCTGATTTCACCGAGCGTGGTGCGCTGCGAGCGTGACACCAGGCGCACATGTTCGTCGAATTGTTCATGTGTAAAACCGTTGATCTCGGACAGGCGCTTGCCGCGCAGGACGCTCAGGGGTTCGCCAAACTCGGCGGCCAGGGCGGCATTGCCGTATTCGACGCGGCCGTCGCGGTCGACAATGAAGCTCAGGTCGGGCGAGGCCGATAGCAGGGTGTCGTACAGCCGCGCCCGACGGTCGCGGTCGTCGGAATAGCCGTACAGCGATTCGGTGAGCGCCTGGTCGATCGCTTCGTTAAACCGGACCAGCTCCATGAACACGGGGGTTTGCGCCTCGCTCTGGTGTTGTACCCACTGGCGCACGACGCTGGCGCGCAGCGCGCGGTATTCGGACATGGCGTCGTTGACGGAAAAGCCTTCCACCACCCGGTCCGAGCCATGCTGCCTGGCGTGGCTGCTGGAGGTTGCCACCGGACCGTGACCGGTGGATTTCTGCTCTTCCTGGTAGGCGCTCTGCACCTGGTCGAGATCGTCGGCGATGGCGACAAGGATGCCCGCTGCATGGTCGCGCAGGGCGAAGCGCGAGAGGGCGTTGGCGATGGGGATGCTCTGGGCGAACACCTCCCACTCGTCAAGAATGGTGTGCATGGACTGGCGGATAAAGGCGGCGATATTCACGGTGGGCGATCGGCGGTGGGACAGGGGCGCACGCTGGCGGACCCCGGTTGGACAGCCAGCGTGCCGATTCGTTCCCGCCGGTCGCGTCGCCCTGCTCAGGCGGCGGCTTTGAGCAGGCGCGAGACGGTCGACTGGTGCCAGGTGCGCCCCAGCGCCGTTTTCACGCCGCGACGGTTGAGCTCTTCGGCGATCTGCGCCATCGTCATCGCCTGCGCCTGCAGGCGGCGGATCTCGGGCAGGATGGCGGCGGCGAACGCGGCCGCCTTTTCCGCATTGCGCGCCTGGCCCAGCGCCTGCGCGGCCGGCAGATTGGTGCGGTTGCCCAACTGCACGCCCTGGGCCTTCAGGTCGGCCAGCGCCGACTTGGTGCGCGAGGCGATCAGCTTGCGCTCCTTTTCCGACAAGGCGGCAAACAGGTGCAAGATGAAGGGATCGGTGTCGACGCCCAGTTCGGCGACGATGAAGGGGGTGCCGGCCGCCATCAATCCGGAAATAAAAGCGACGTCGCGGCTCAGGCGGTCCAGTTTGGCGACGATCACGGGACAGCGCTGCTTGCTGGCCATGGCCAGCGCCTTGCGCAAGCCGGCGCGCTCGGCCAGTCCCAGCTTGCCGCTGGCCACTTCAGTGACCACCTCGCTCAACACGAAGCCCTCGGCGGCAGCGAACTCATCGATGACTTTACGCTGCGAGGCCAGCCCCAGGCCCGAGCGGCCCTGTTCATTGGTGGAGACGCGCAAGTAGGCGATGGCGGTTTTCATGTGGAGCAATTTCGGCGGGGTGGATATGCACTGATTATATTGCCTTTAGTGCTTGCATACAAGCGCAAGAAGAGTAGGTGGCTGGCGTGGAAGTCTGCATGGCCGGCTCGCCTGGCTGCGTTAGCGACGTCGACTGTGTCGACGCATGGCATCTGTGGCGCTTTCACCGTTGGCTGTGGGTCGTCCCCGAACCGATTTGAACTGGCGAGGTCAAACCTGCTCCACCAACGTATGGGGAGCGGGGCATGGCACAAGGCAAGCAGGTCCGTCCGAATTTCACCCGCCTGTTCTCCCGGCTGCGCGCCATTCATACGCACCAAAGGCGGGCCGCCTGCTGCTTCATGTCGGCGCTCGGCAACGCCGAGCGCTTCCTCCCAGCGTACTCGCTCACTTCGGCGGCTGAGCTCGAAGAAACGCAACAGCTGACGGTGAAAGCGCCCATTTCTTAGTCACGGTGCTGGCAGCCGTGTGGCGGGATCAAGCCGGCACACGTGCTGCCGCGGGTCATTTACATCGCCCGAGCAGGCAGATGCGCCGTGCGCGCCTCACCGTTCGGAGGCCGTGCCAGGACTCGCTCGCGCTCGTCCTTGGCGTGCGCCAGTCGGTAGAGGAGGGGAAGGACGAACAGCGTCAATATCGTCGAGGAAATAATGCCTCCGATAACGACTGTCGCCAATGGACGTTGCACCTCGGCGCCTGTGCCCGTTGCGATGGCCATTGGTATGAATCCAAGCGATGCCACAAGCGCCGTCATCAAGACGGGACGCAAACGCGTGAGCGCGCCGACATCGATGGCTTCATCGAGGGCCATGCCGTCGTCGCGCAGTGAGCGAATGAACGAAAGCATGACGAGGCCGTTCAAGACCGCCACACCGGACAGCGCGATAAAACCAACGGCAGCGGAGATCGACAGCGGGATGTCTCGCAGCCACAGTGCCAGGATGCCGCCAGTGAGCGCAAACGGGATGCCCGTAAAGACGAGCAATCCGTCTTTGACGTTGTTGAACATGACGAACAGCAGGACCAAAACGAGAAACAATGCCGCCGGCACGACAATTTGCAAACGCGTTGTCGCCGACTGCAACTGCTCGAACGTACCGCCCCAACTGGTCCAGTAACCGGGCGGAATCTTCACGTCCCGTTGAATCGTCGCTGACGCTTCAGGGACGAAACTGCCGAGATCGCGTCCCCGTACATTGGCACTGACGACAATGCGGCGCTTGCCATCTTCGCGACTGATCTGATTGGGACCGGGCGCGAACTCCAGTGTCGCCACTTCCGCCAGTGGAATAAAGCTGACCGCAGCTTCCCCATTGGCCCCGGCAGCCGGTCTTGGCAGCGCGATGGGCAGGCGGCGTAGCGCGTCGAGATCCGTGCGCAGATTCTCAGGCAGGCGAACGATGATGTCGAAGCGGCGATCGCCTTCGAACATGGTGCCGGCCGGACGGCCACCGGTTGCGATCGCCAGTGTTTCCTGGACGTCGACGACGTTGAGACCATACCGCGCCGTTTTTTCCCGATCGATATTTACTGTCAGCATGGGGAGACCCGAAGTCTGCTCAACTTTGACCTCGGTTGCGCCGCGCACGCGGCCCAGCACGGCCGCCACCTTGCTTGCCGTATCGTTCAGAACGTCCATGTCATCACCAAAAATTTTCACGGCGACATCGCTTCGCACCCCGGAAATGAGCTCATTGAAACGCAGTTGGATGGGCTGAGAGAACTCGTAGGTATTGCCAGGAAACTTGTTTGCCTCGGCCTGGACCGCGGCAAGCAGTTCGTCACGGGTCTTTCCAGGCGCGGGCCACTGGCTCTGCGGCTTGAGCATGACGTAACCATCAGAAATGTTGGGCGGCATCGGATCGGAAGCAATTTCAGCCGTGCCGGTCCGGGCGAACACGCGTTCAATCTCGGGAAACTTCGCTTTCAGCCCGGTTTCGATCTGCTTTTGCATGTCGAGCGATTGGCTAAGGCTGGTACCGGGGATGCGCAGCGCCTGGATGGCGAAGTCGCCTTCATTCAAGTTGGGGACAAACTCGCTGCCAAGGCGTGTCGCCAGGGCGCCCGACAGCACCACCAGGACCGCGGCGATGGTGACAACGACCGCCTTGTTGGCCATGAACTTTGCCAGCAGTGGGGTGTAGCCGCGTTTCGCATAAGCCATCAGGAAATTCTCTTTTTCGCTGACCCGTTCGCCGATAAACAGGGCAAGCGCTGCAGGGATGAACGTGAGCGAGACAATCATTGCACCGACGAGGGCCGCAACGACGCTGAATGCCATCGGATGAAACATTTTCCCTTCAACCCCGGTCAGCGCGAAGATCGGGATGTAGACGATCATGATGATCAACTGCCCGAACAGCAGGGGGCGCCGTGCTTCCTGCGCCGCTGTGTAGACTTCATGGTAACGCTCGCTTCGCGTCAAGGAACGCCCTTTTTGCTGCTGGGCGTGGGCAAGACGGCGCACACAGTTTTCGACGATGACGACCGCGCCATCGATAATAATGCCGAAGTCGAGCGCGCCTAAACTCATCAGATTGGCGCTGACCTTGTAGTTGACCATGCCGGTAAATGTGAACAGCATCGACAGCGGAATGACCATGGCGGTAATGAGCGCAGCGCGTATGTTGCCGAGAAAGACGAACAAGATCACGATCACCAGGATGGCGCCCTCGAACAAATTTTTCTTGACCGTATTGATGGCTTTGTCGACCAGTACGGTGCGGTCGTAGACGGTGACTGCACGCACACCTGCGGGCAAGTTCTTGTTAAGCTGGACCATCTTTTTTTCGACGGCTTGCGACACCAGGCGGCTGTTCTCACCGATGAGCATGAACACGGTACCGAGCACGACTTCCCAACCGTTGTCGGTGGCAGCCCCGGTACGCAGTTCGCGGCCGATCTCGACATTGGCGACATCCCTGATGCGGATCGGCACCCCTTGCACGTTGTTGAGAATGACGTTGCGGATGTCCTCGATTGATCGTACCTGGCCAGGCGCACGGATCAGGAATTGCTCGCCCCGGCGCTCGATGTAGCCGGCGCCCACATTATTGTTGTTGCGATCAACGGCGGCAACAATATTGGCGAGCGTCAGCCCATACGACGCCAGCTTGGCCGGGTCCGGTGTGACGTGATATTCCTTGGCATAGCCGCCAATCGAATTGATCTCGGTGACACCTTTCACGTTGCGCAATTGCGGCTTGATGATCCAGTCCTGAATTTCCCGCAAGTCGGTAAGACTATACGGCGTGCCATCCGGCTTTTTCGCACCTGGCTCGCTTTCCACCGTCCACAGATAAATTTCTCCCAAGCCCGTGGAAATCGGGCCCATCATCGGGGTCACGCCCGCCGGCAGCTTCTCCTTCGCCTCCTGCAGGCGTTGATTGACCAACTGCCGTGCGAAATAGATGTCGGTGCCATCCTTGAAAATGACCGTGATTTGGGACAGGCCGTAGCGTGACAGCGAGCGGGTCTGCTCGAGGTTCGGCAGACCCGACATGACCGTCTCGATCGGGAACGTGACGCGTTGTTCCATTTCGACCGGAGAATAGCCGGCAGCAGCGCTGTTGATCTGCACCTGGACGTTGGTAATATCGGGAACGGCGTCGATCGGCAGCTTTTGATAGCTGTAGACGCCGATACCCATGAGGGCGAAGACCGCGAGCATCACCAGCCATCGATGCTCGATGGAAAATCGAATAATTCGTTCAAACATGATCTGTTCTCCGCTTAATGGCCATGCCCGGCGCTGCCCTTGCCCTGCTCGGCCTTGAGGACAAAGCTTCCCTGGGCGGCGTACGGTGTCCCGGCTTTCATGCCGCGCACAATCTCTGTGGTCGTCCCATCGCTGCGACCGATTTGCACCGGTACGGCGATGAAGCCGCCGTCGATCCTAACGAACACGGTCGGCTTGTCCGCCACGGTCTGGATTGCCTCGGACCGCACCGCCACCGCGACATCACGTTTGTCGGCGGTCAGTTCGATGTTGACGAAAAGGCCCGGCCGCCAGGCATTGTCAGGATTGTCCAATGTCACCGTGGCCTTCGCGGTGCGGGTTTGCTCGCCCAGCAGCGTGCCGACGTAAGTGACAGTACCGCTTGCGCTCTGCGCCAGCGAGGTCGCTTTCACGGTGGCTTTTTCACCGACGCGAACGGCGCCCAGGTCTTTTGCCGGGACGTTGATATCTGCCCAGACGGAGGACAAATCCGAAATCTTGAACACAATCGCGTCTTCCTTGACGGACTCGCCCGGCGCGATGTGTTTTTCCACGATGGCGCCGGCGAATGGCGCGCGCAGTTCGAACCGGTTGAGCGCGCCGGCACTGCCGGGCGTCGCACCGACTGCAAGCAGTTTCTGGCGCGCGTTGCGGGTATGGATGTCGGCTTCACGCAGCACCTGCTGGGCTTGCAGGTAGTCTTGCTCAGCCGAAATTTTGTCCAGCCAGAGTTGTTTTTCCCGCGAATACGTCACTTCGGCCAGTTCCTGGCGGCGCTGGGCGGACAGCAGATCGCTGCGCAATTGGGAAATGTCCGCACTGGCCACGACCGCGAGCAGTTGGCCCTTTTTAACAAGCTGTCCGATATTGGCGGAAACGCTTTCAACCACGCCAGCCAGGCGGGGGACAATGTGCGCGGTCCGGTCTTCGTTGAAGCGGATTTCGCCGGACAACTCGAAGGCACTGCTGATCGATGCCGGCGCCGCCGATGCGATCGTGATGCCTGCAGTGTTTAACTGGGCATCATTGATTTCGATCTTGCCTTCCTCGCTGTCGAGCGTGATTTGCATCGATGCGTCGCCGCGCCGGACCTCGATCTTCGACTTGAAAATATGCGGCTCGGCAATTGGGACGGTCGAGACCTGACTGTCCTTGTCCACGGCGAACAGGATATGTTCGACCGCGCCCAGCGGACGGCGCAAGACTTCCGTCACCGTCGCGGCGCCAGGTGCGATCTGTTTGCGCTGGTCGAACAGCCAGACGCGATGACGTGCCGCCCCATTCTCTTCAGCCAGCAAGACCTCGACGCCGAAATCACCCTTGGTGAACAATTTTCCACCATGCGGTCCGACCTTGCCCACCTGTTCGGTGTGCGTCTTTGCGCCGTCCCCGGCCGATTCAGGGGCCGACTTGCCCACCTTGAGGATGAGCGCGAGCAGTACCACGCCCACAGCGACGATGATCGCGACGGCGATCCGTGTTTTCTTTTCTGGCGTGTTCATTCCTGCTCCTGAGGGGAGATGGCAGCATCGAGGAGGCGACCATGTTGTTCAACGTTGCCGACCAGCCGTTCGATGTCGGCTGCGGCGCGATGCGACTGGGCGAGCGCGCCGATGTAGAGGGCCTTGCTTTGATTGAGCGTGCGCTGTGCGTCGAGCACGTCGAGAAAGCTGAATTTGCCGAGCTCGAATCCTTTGGTGGCCGATTCGTACGCGTGCTGGGCACCAGGGAGGATCTCGTCACGCAGCACCGTCAGCTCATTGCTTGCCGCTTCCCGGCGCAGCGACGCTTGTGTCAGTTCGAGGGACAGATTTGCCTGTACCACAGCAACGTCATCTTTGGCCTTATCGGTGCGCCGCAGGGCGCTCAGTACATTGCCCTGGTTGCGATCGAACAGTGGCAGTGGAACAGCGATGCCGACGACTGTTTGGCGAATGCCCGCCTGCTCGTCGCGCTTGCTGCCCAAGCTCAACGTTACATTGGGCATGCGGCGACTGCGTTCGAGTTCGACACCCGATTTCTGCCGTTCAACCTCGATTCTGGCGCGAAGTAACTGGGGGGCGCCGGAAAGCTGTGCTAGCAATTGCGCGGTCGATTGATGGCTTGCCAGCGCCTCAGTCGGTACCGCAACCGGCGCCACGTCGGCAAGCTTGTTTCCCCACGTCGCAGCGAGGCGCTGCCGCGCGAGTGCGAGTTCCGTGGAGGCTTGGCTCAATTCAATCTTCGTACTGGCCTGTGCGACCCGTGCACGTGTCTCTTCAACGGGCGAAATTCTGCCCGCCAGGACACGGCGCGCGGCAGCGGCCGTGACGCGCTCTGATAGCTGCTGCGACGCGCGCGCCAATGCCAGTCGTTCTTGCGCCGACAGCACGTCAAAGTAGGCCGTCACCACATCGGCGCGCAAATTGGCGCGGTATGTTGCAACGTCGGCCGATGCGGCCGCTTGATCGAGATCCGCAGACGCAATGCGCGCGGCGCGTTTGCCGCCAAGTTCAATTTCTTGATTGACCTGGATCGTCGTGGTGTTGCCGCTGCTACGCAGCCCCTCGCGCACGAAGGTCAATGCGGGATTGAGTGACTTGCCTGCTTGAATTCGCTGCCCTTGTGCGATCGCGACGTCTTGCCGCGCAGAGCGTAAGCCAGGGTTGTACTGAAACGCCCGTTCGATCGCGGCGGCCAGGGTCAGTGGTGGTAGCGCAGGGGAGGCGCCCGTGACCGTCGATGGGGGGACAGCGCCGGGTACTGCGCTCTGCGCGTAAAGTGAAACAGGCTGTAGCAATAGCACGGCCAGCCCGAGCGGGGCGAGTTGAAGTCGCATGGATTCTCCGAAATGTGAATGGGAAAGAATCCGGCGAACCAGGGCCTACAGGTGCCCGAAATGAACGGGGAAGGGAAGCAGGGGTTGTCGCCGGACTAAGCGGCGACAAACCATTGAGGACGTTCGGGGGCGCCCAAATAGGGCGCGGGGAGTCCGGGAGGACCGGGAACCGTCTCGTGGCTGGTGATGGATAGAAAAATGGGGGCAGCCATCGAGGTGAACACACCGATCGACGAATGGACACACGTCGTGCAATCGGGATCGTCGCCGATGCTGGGCGTGGATGCATCGTCGTCCCCCACATCGCCGGAGCCCTTCGAACTCTGATGCTGATGCTGGTGGTGGCCGACGTGTTGTGCCGCCTTGCCCTGCTCGTGTTCGCAGTACGCATTGGCGACGCCCCAGCTGAGCTGGAGCACCATTGCGACGATGAGCAGTTGAAGGAAACGCAGGACCATCGCTCGATTATAGCGGCTTTTTTCGGCATTCACCGGCTCCAACAATTGCGGAAAACGCACGGCAAGGTGGCCATGGTGGGCGACGGCGTCAACGACGCCCCGGCAATGGCCCACGCCGCGGTCGGCATTGCGATGGGTGCGGCGGGCTCTGATGTCGCACTGGAAACGGCCGACGTCGCCTTAATGGGTGACGACCTTCGCCAGTTGCCCTTTGTGGTCGGTCTGTCGCGCCAGACCAGCCGTATTATCAAGCAAAATCTGTGGGTCAGCCTTGGCGTTGTTGCGGTGCTGATTTCGGCAACGATATGGGGACTCCATATCGGCACCGCCGTGTTATTCCACGAAGGCGCCACGATCATCCTGGTCATCAATGCGCTGCGCCTGTTGGCCTACCAGGACAAGGAGGAGCACGGGCGGCCTGGCCAGGCTACCGCGCAGGCAAGCGCCGGGGCGGTAGCCGTCGTCAAATAAATCGCTACGCGCCTGGCAATCAAACCGCCAGGGCCGCCGAGTACGCCCTCAAGCGCTGGCCTGCGCTGCGCCTTGCGTGACGGGCGCGCCGACAACATTGACGCAATATATGCATTCACTATATGAGCATTTAACGGTCGCATAATGGCATCGGGGCGCGCGGTTTTTCGGTGAATTTAGGCGAAGTAGGGCGCCGAAGGAGGGGTAATGGGGGCAGGGGAGGCAAAGTAGTGCTTTTTGCGCCGAAATATGCACCTTTTTTCGCCCGGGCGGTACCCAATCAGCCATCCTGCCACTGATGCGCGGGCACAGTGACACCGGCGTAAGGCAGCGACTGCGCGCGCATCCCCGGTGCGCTCGGCCAGTCGGACCGCGCCGCTGCCACGCGCCTTGCCAGCAGCAAAGGCGCCGCATGGGCGGCGCATGCTACGCAGCGGCCGCGCCCAGCCAGGCAAGGTGCGTTGTCAGCCAGCGACGAACTCGGCGCGATTTCGGCCCGCATGGGCTGACGTGGGCCACTGGGATGCACCAAGGGATCGTTCAGGACCGGGGTGTGCGTCCGGTGGTGGTACAAACTGTTCGATCGCACACTGGTCAATCTCCCATTGAACCATGACAAGCGGCTTGGTCATCAGCGCGCGCCTTACCAGCGACCGGGTCACCAGGAAGTGCGTCGCACGCCGATGATCCGCTTCCATGGCGCCGTAGCGGCAACCGGGGGCTTGCAGGAGCGTGCTTGGCGGCGGCCTCGGATCAGCACGCTGGATGTCTGGTGCATCAGGCAAACGGGGCAGGCAGGCCATAGGCCAGCAAGTATGCAGGCGGTCGTGACGACGTTTCATCGCCACGGAAAAGCGAACTCGGACAAGAAGAACTCGGGCAAGCAGAACGCTGGGCAAGGAGTGGCCAGCGGTCCACGCACAGACTCTATTTTACATAATATAAATTATGCGAAATTTAGTGCCAAGCTCACCAGCGTCGATCGCCCGCAATGACCATGAAAAACTCAGCCGTTTTTCTTGTCGCTGATGCCATCGAACTGCAGCGTATGCGTCGAACCTTTGAGCGCGGCGCCGCTCACGATCACGCCGTTGGTCAGGATCTGGATGTAGCTCGGCACACCGACCGGTCCCATGATGGGCAACATCAGATTTCGGTTCGGGTTTTGAACTCGCAATTGACGAAGTCGATCATCGTCGATTCGGTATTGTCATTCTGGATGACGACGGCAGAGCTGCCGCCGATGAAATTGATGCCATCGATATAGAGTTGATACGCGCTAAGCGCCTTGATTGCCGGGAACATGCCCGAGGGCTCGAACGATGCGGTTCCAAGCGCGACAATACGGCAAGCCGAGGGCACCGACAGCGCAGCGCCCAACCTGTAACGGGCCCCGTGGATGAACACGGTGGGCGTATCGTCGGTGTAGACCGCGCCCGACCCCGACGGCTTGAAACTGGCGCGATCGGCAAAAGCGGCATCGATTGCCGCTTGTAATGGGGCGCGGTCGTCGGCGATGCCGTCGCCCTTGGCCCCACCAGCGAATTTCTTGTCGCGCGGGTCGTAGAAGCTGCAATCGATGATGTCGCCTGGTTGCTGCTGGTTGCTGCTGGGTGCGCGACTGCGCGCCGGATGCTCCCAGCAAGGCCGCGCCTGATGTTGCCGCAAATGCCAGGGCCTTGCGCCTTGACTGATTTGGACCTGGATCGCTCATGCCATGATTGTGCGATGTGCCACCGATCGAAACCACAGCGCGTGCCTGCGCCCTCTTTTGGCGCGCGTCGGCGCGTCGGCGCGTCGGGGGGGCGCGCTAGCCCGGCACGGCTGAAAGCGCCGTCGCCCCTGCCGGCACAGCCTCTTACAGGCCCAGCGCCGACAGCCCCGGATGATCGTCCGGCCGGCGTCCCAGCGGCCAGCGGAATTTGCGGTCCGCCTCCTTGATCGGCAGATCGTTGATGCAGGCGAAGCGCCGCGTCATCAGCCCGTCGGCGCCGAATTCCCAGTTCTCGTTGCCGTAGGAGCGAAACCAGTTGCCGGCGTCGTCATGCCATTCGTAGGCGTAACGGACGGCGATGCGATTGTCGGCGAAGGCCCATAGTTCCTTGATCAGGCGGTAATCGAGTTCCTTGTTCCACTTACGCTCTAGAAAGGCCTGGGCCTCTGCGCGATTTTGGATGAATTCGGCCCGGTTGCGCCACGTCGTGTCGACGCTGTAGGCGCTGGCGACTTTTTGGGCGTCGCGGCTGTTCCAGCCATCTTCGGCCAGGCGCACCTTCAAGGTGGCGGTCTCGGTGTTAAATGGCGGCAATGGTGGACGGACTTCAGCTTGCATTTTTTACCCTGCTGGAAAAATGGACGGACGGTCAGACCTGTACGAGCGACCTGTTCGGCTGAAAGTGTATTACCAGGGAGGTAATAAGGACAAGTAAAATCCTGCCTCGATCCGGGCCGCGAACGCCGCCCGGGTGCTACAGGGGGCGCCTTATTGCGCTTGCAGTGCCGTGACGGCGTAGCCTTTTTCGGCGATCTGCGCGGCGACATGGTCCAGGTGGTAGGTCGCCAGCTGGTCGGCAGTGTCGTCGAGTTCAACCGCTTTCGCTTCGACTTCCCAGTCGGTATTGGTGGCCTCTTCCGGGATGTTGCGCGTTTCAGGCACAGCCAGGTAGCTGAATTTGCCGTCGTGTTCGGCTCTGCGGTAAATGTCCAGGCGCATAATGGTTCCTTGATTGAGGGTTTGTCGAGTCCGGTCTGCCGGGTGAGTCCGGATGTCAGGATTTATCTTACGCGCAATCGACATTTTCGTGCGTTAGGCACGGCAGGCACCCGATCAGCGGCTCGACTGGCCGCCGCGCAGCACCCGCGCCGGCAGCATCACGATCGCCTTGAGCAGATCGAAGACGGCATCGACGGTGATGCCGATCAGCCGGAACGGCAGCAGCAACAGCCAGGCAATGGGATAGAGGATCAGGGCCAGCAAGGCCAGCGGCCAGCACAGGAACAAGACCAGCAGCCACAGCAGAAAACTGAACATCGCACACTCCCTCGAACAGATTGGAAAGAGTTCAGGATAAATTCAGGCGGGCGGCGACGCAAAGCGCTTGCGATGAACGGCGCGCCGGCATGCCCAGGGGGCGCAAACGGCCGATGAACGCAAGCGCCCTGCCCGCTACCTGGACGCTTACTGGCCCAGGCAGATGATCTTGGTGTTGTATTCTTTGGCGTTGGGCTTCTTGCTGCTCGACCAGTCGATCGCTTCCTGCGCCTCGGCCACCGTCATGATGGTGGCCTTGTCCTTGTTCTTGATGAACGAGACCCCCTCGAACTTGCCGTCCTTGCCCCGCATGACCTTGGCGAAAACGGGGGGCTTGGTATCGCCGTCGGCGATCTTGTTTTGCTGGACGAGGTAACGCTGGTCGAGGTTTTCCATGACGGTGCTTAAAATAAGGTTCAATCCCGTATTTTAAGCGATTGGCCGGCCGCTTATGCGAATACCGGACTGCGGCCGACGGGGGCGATCGCCGCCGCCGCGTCCACGGCCACGGTGACCCGCATGCTGGCCTGCAATGAGGGCAGCGAACCGCCGCAGCGGTAGGAGAAGCTGACGTCGATGATGTCGCCCACGCGCGCGGGCAAGGGATCGGCCAGCGGCATCGTCATGTAATGGTTGAGCCAGTCAATGGTGCTCGATTCTTCCGCCACCACCGCCAGGATGTTCTTGGTGATGAAGCGCAGGGCGTTGAGCGTGCCCGCCTTTTCGACGCGGAATTGCCCTTGCCAGCTCACCAGGGTATCTTGCGGCTGGCTGAAATCCATCACGCTATAGACCGCCGGCGCCGACAGTTCGATGGTGCCGGGATGAATCACGTTGGTTTCCTGGAATTGCACGATGGGCGCATAAAAGCCCTCGAAGTCGTATTCCTGCTGCAGGGGCTGGACCGCCATGATGACGGCCTCGGGCAGGAAGATGGGCAGCGGCCCGCCGAACCTGGCGAGATAGCGGCGCTTGAACGATTCCATCACCTCGACCTGCTTTTCACGCAGCATGCCCACGTGGATCATTTCGCAAATGACCACGTCGACGGGTTCGGGTGGCAGGTATTCGAAGGCGTCGGCATGGACCACTTCGACTTTTTCGCCGTTCGGGTTCATCGCCAGCATCTTGCGCGCTTCCTTGACCATGTCGGGATTGAACTCGACGCACCACACTTTCGATGCCTTGGCGGCGGCGAACCACGACAGCACGCCCGTGCCACCACCGAGTTCGAGCACCCTGGCGCCCGGCTTGACGGCGTAGTTGATCGCCGATTTGAAGCCGTGCATGCGATTCTGGTCCATCAGCATATTGTGATGGTAATGAACCGGGATGAATTGGCCCAGGTAGCAAGACTCGATTTCGCGTTCGTTCAGCATGGTGTCCTCGTGGTGCAGGCCGGCGGTGTCGCCGAGCGTGGTTGTCAGTTCGTCAGGCTATTATCGCGAGTAAGTCGATGCTTCATTGCGAGGAGTTTGCCGGTCTTTACCTGCCAGTTCGCCCGATGCAATATGGGTGTGCGCTACCGCCCCGCCCCGCCATGGCGGGAAATCGCCGCGGCGATCCGGGGCTTTTCGGCCCGCAGCGCAATTTGCGCGGCGCTCAATTGCTCGCTATTGGTCAGCGTGGTGTCGGCGCCCGCTTCGAGCAGGGTCGTCACCGTCGCCTCCTGGCCTTCGCGGGCGGCCAGCATCAGCGCGGTAAAGCCGGCCGGCGCGCGCGCGTCGACGGCCGCGCCCCTGGCCAGCAGCAAGCGCGTAATGGCGTCGTCGCCGCCCGCGGCGGCGAAGTGCAGCGCGTTCCAGCCGGCCCGGTTGATGCGGGCGCCCCGGGCCAGCAGCGCTTCGACCGCCGCCCGGTTGCCCTTGTAAGCCGCCATCATCAGCGCGGTATTGCCGTTCGGCGCCTGCGCTTCCAGGTCCACGCCGGGCAAGGCGATCAGGCTGGCGGCGACCTCGGTGGCGCCTTCGCGCAGCGCCACGATCAGGCCCGGCTCGCCGCTGCGGGGATCGGCCTGGTTGGGATTGACCACCTGGCCGGCAATCATCTTTTGCACCGTTTTGGCGTCGTCCATCTGCACGGAGCGGAAATAGCGGGTCAGTTCGTCCGTGCCGGGCGCCCGGGCGGCCCCGGCCAGGCCCGCCTGCGCCGCCAACAGCAGGGCCAAGACCGTACGCTTGATTAGAATTTGCATGAGATAATCACCGCATCACGTTGAAAAGATTTAAGAAATTATCTGTCGTCTGGCGCGCCACCTGGTCGAGCGGCAGGTCCTTCAGGGTGGCGATATATTCCGCCACGTGGCGTACATAGCCGGGTTCGTTCATGCGGCCCCGGAACGGCACCGGCGCCAGGTAGGGCGAGTCGGTCTCGATCAGCATGCGCTCGAGCGGCACCGCTTGCGCCACCGCCTGCAAATCCTTGGCGCTTTTAAAGGTGACGATGCCGGAAAAGGAAATATAAAACCCCATGGCGATGGCCGCTTCGGCCACCTCGAGCGACTCCGTAAAACAGTGCATGACGCCGCCCACGCCGCCCTGGTCGGTGCCGGCGCCCTCTTCCTGCAGCAGGCGGATGGTGTCCGCGCTGGCCGAGCGGGTGTGAATAATCAGGGGCTTACGGGTGATTCTTGATGCTTTGATGTGGGTTCGGAAACGTTCGCGCTGCCATTCGAGGTCGCCCTCGAGCCGGTAATAATCGAGCCCCGTTTCCCCGATGGCGATGATTTTCGGGTGGTCGGCAAGTTTGACCAGCAGTTCAACGGTCGGTTCCGGCGTGTCCGCATAATCGGGGTGCACGCCGACCGAAGCATAGATGTGGGGATATTGCTCGGCCAAAGCCAGCACTTGCGGAAAGTCCGGCAGGTCGACCGACACGCACAGCGCGTGGGTGACGCGGTTTTCGGCCATCCTGGCCAGCAGTTCGGGCATGCGAGCGGCCAGCTCGGGGAAATTGATGTGGCAGTGGGAGTCGATATACATGGGGTGATTGTAGCCCGGCGCCATGGTTCACGCCAGCGCGCCGCCCCTCAGTCGACGCGCTTGCCCACGATGATCAGGTCGCGCTCGACGCCGTCGAGGTTGGCGACGCGGGGCAGATGGGCCCAGGTGGCAAAACCGAACTTGGCGAACAGGGCCAGGCTGGCCGCATTGTGGCCAAAGATGAAGCCCAGCAGCGAATGGACGGCGATCTGCGGCGCGTGCTCGATCGCCGCTTGCAGGCAATATTTGCCGATGCCCTTGCCGCGCCACTGCTCGGCAATATAGATCGACACCTCGGCCGTGCCCGAGTAAGCCGGGCGGCCGTAGAAATTCGAGTACGACATCCAGCCCACAATCGCCGGCGCGGCGCTGGCGTCGTCGGCCGCGTGGAGTACCCACAAGGGCCGGCGATCGCTTTCGTGGGCGTCGAACCACGGTTCGCGCGAGGCCACGCTCACCGGCTCCGTGTCGGCCGTCACTTCGCGCGAAGCGATGGTGGAATTGTAGATCTCGACAATGGCGGGCAGGTCGGAGCGAAGGGCGATGCGGTGGACGTAGGACGGCATGAGAGAGAAAGGAAAGGACAGTAAAAGTGAGGGCGCCCGCGGCGGCGCCTATAAAGTGTGGGTGGCGCGCGAGGAACGCAGGGCGGCGCCGAGGATTTCTTCGATGCGCAGCCTGGCGCGCTGGCCCGTTTCGTCGTCGGGAAAATGCACGCCGATGCCCTGCGCCTTGTTGTTGTTGGCCGCCGCCGGCGTGATCCAGACCACCTTGCCGGCGATCGGGTACTTGTTGGGGTCGTCCATCAGGGCCAGGATCAGGTAGATTTCGTCGCCGATCTTGTACGGCTTGGCAGTGGGCACGAACACCCCGCCGTTTTTCAGGAATGGCATATAGGCGGCGTACAGGGCCGCTTTTTCCTTGATGGCAAGCGACAATACCGATGGCCGTGGGGCCGCGGCTGCGCTCGCATCAGTGGGGTTGCCAGTCATTCCATTCCTTTCAGCTACCTCAGGAGCAATTTACAGTGTAATCAAGCAGCATCGCTTCGACAAACAGTTTCGGCGACAGGGGGTGGTCCGAGGTGGCCCGACGTTCATTGGTACTCTTGATCGCTTGCAACAACTTCGCAGTGTGCACCGTGGCGGACAAGGCTGCAAGTTCGTTCTGGTGGCGGGGATAGTAACGGATCCTGCCCGACAGTTTGAAGGACAGCAGGTCGTACAGCCACCGTTGCTGCCAAGAAACCAGTGTCGACAAGGCCGTCTTGCTCAATTTGTCGGCATGTTTGAGGGCCGCTTCCGCGCTGGGGCGCGCCAGCACGCCCAGCAGCAGTTCGAGGTCGTCGCGGTTGCCCGCCTCCGACTGGGCCAGCGCCGCCAGCGGTGCGCCGCCCTGCTCGCGCAGCCAGCTGTCGGCGTCGGCTGCGCCCAGGCCCTGCTGTTGCAGCCAGGCCTGGCCGGCAGCGTTGTCGGGCAAGGGCAAGGCGAACTTGCGGCAGCGCGACAGGATGGTGGGCAGCAGCCGGTCCAGGCCGTTCGAGGCCAGCAGGAACACGGTCCCCGGCGGCGGCTCTTCCAGGGTTTTCAGCAGGGCGTTCGAGGCCGGCGTGTTGAGCGCTTCGGCCGGGTACAGCACCACCACCCGCAAGCCCTGGCGGTGGGTGGAAATGTTCATGAAATCGGCCAGTTGGCGGATCTGCTCGATCTTGATGTCCTTCGACGGCGTCTTGGCCGCCTTGCCCTTCTTGCCCTCGTCGGCGCCCTCGTCGCCTTCGCCGGCGCCGTCGTCTTCCAGCGCTTCCGGGCGCACGCGGCGGTAATCGGGGTGATTGTGCTGGACGAACCAGCCGCAGGAGGCGCAGGTGCCGCAGGCAAAGCCGTCCGGCCGGACGTTTTCGCACAGCAGCGACTGGGCAAAGGCCTCGATGAAGTGGGCCTTGCCCGTGCCCGCTTCGCCATGAAACAGCAGCGCATGCGGCAAACGTTCACGCAAGACTTGAAGTTGTTGCCAGGCGCCTGCGTGCCAGGGATAGATGCTGCTATTCATAATCGATTCAATCACTTGCGACCTGTTTTGAATGTACTGCGCGAAGCCGAAAAGCGGGCGCGCCGATTACAGTTCAAGTAAGTTCTCAATAATGGCGGTGAGGCGCGCGCGGGTGTCGGCGATGCTCCTGGTCGAGTCGACCACCACGATGCGGTCGGGAAACTGGGCGGCGCGGCGCAGGTATTCCTGGCGGCAGTTGGCGAAAAACGTGGTTTGCTCCTGCTCGAACTTGTCGAGCGTGCGGGTGGCGTCGAGGCGGGCGCGGGCGATGTCGAGCGGCACATCGAACAGCAGCGTCAGCGCCGGCTGCAGGTGCGGATGGACCCACTGCTCGAGCGCTTCGAGCTTGGCCACGTCGAGACCGCGCCCCCCGCCCTGGTAGGCGAAACTGGCGTCGCTGAAGCGGTCGGAAATGACCCAGTCGCCACGCTGCAGGGCCGGCTCGATGACCTGGGCCAGGTGCTCGCGGCGGCTGGCGAACATCAGCAGCGCCTCGGTTTCCAGGTGCATCTTCTGATGCAGCAGCACTTCGCGCAAGGCCTCGCCCAGCGGGGTGCCGCCCGGCTCGCGTGAACTGACGACGGTTTTGCCGTGCGCCTTGAGCAAGTCGGCGACGAAGTCGATGTGGGTCGACTTGCCGGCGCCGTCGATCCCTTCAAAGGTGATGAATTTGCCCGGCAGCGCGGTCGATGCTGATAAATGACTTGTCATGCGTACTTAGCGTTGGAATCGGTTGACGGCGTTGTTATGCTCGTTCAGATTGGTGGAAAACTTGCTGGTGCCATCGCCCCGCGAGACGAAATACAGGGCGGCCGTCTGGGCCGGCTGCAAGGCTGCTTCGAGCGACTCGCGCCCCGGCAGGGCAATCGGCGTGGGCGGCAAGCCGCCCCGCGTATAGGTATTGTACGGGGTGTCCGTTTCCAGGTCGCGCTTGCGGATGCGCCCCGTGTACTTGGCGCCCATGCCGTAGATGACGGTGGGGTCGGTTTGCAGCAGCATGCCGGTTTTCAGGCGGTTGACGAACACGCCGGCGATCATGGCCCGCTCGGACTTCTGCCCAGTTTCTTTTTCGACAATCGAGGCCATCGTCAGCGCCTGGTAGGGCGTGATGTAGGGCAAGCTGGGGTCGCGTTTTTTCCAGGCAGTGTCTAGTTGCGACAGCAACATCGCGTGCGCCTGCTTGTAGATCTGCATGTCGGGCGAGCCCTTGGCGAACAAATAGGTGTCCGGGAAAAACAGGCCTTCCGGCACCTTGAAGTCGGACGACAGTTTGCTCATCAGCTCGGCGTCGGACAAATTCACCGTTTCGTGGCGCAGCCCCTCGTTGGCGGCCACCGCCGCGCGCATCTGGCGGAAGGTCCAGCCTTCGATGATGGTCAGCGATTCCTGCGCGAATTCACCGCGCACGAGCTGGTCGAGCAGGCGCCGGGGCGAACTGCCCGGCTTGAGCTCATAACTGCCGGCCTTGATGCGGCCCGCTTTCTGGGTGATCCGCGCCAGCACGGAAAACAGCCAGGGATTGAGCGGAACGCCCGCCTCGGCAATCTGCTGCGAGGCGGCGCCCACGCTGCTGCCGGCGAGCACGGTGAACGGCAGCGGCGCGCCGCCACTGGTCAAGGGCTGCTTGGCCCACCAGCTGAAGGCGACCGCGCCGAGCGCGGCGGCCACAGTGCCTGTGACGAGAAGTTTTTTAATGAAGCCCATGCGTGTTCTTTTGGTTTCGGGGGGTGTCCGGCGCGATTGGCGCGACATCTTTATAATGAACCCACAATGATAATGCTTTACATAGAAAGTATTCAGGAAAATATGGATCACTGGAATGATTACCTGACGGAACATCTGGCAGGCCCGCGCGACCCCGCAGGCGGCGATGATACCGTGCCTGCGCCCGCCTGCGCTGCCCCGCTGGACGCGGCGCAGCTGGCGGCCGGCTTTGTCGCCGTCATCGACGGCCTGGGCCTGATCGGCGTCGACGGCGACGATGCCGCCAGCTTCCTGCACAATCAGCTGACCAACGATGTGCTGCACCTGGGCACGGGCGAAGCGCGGCTGGCCGGCTATTGCTCGCCGAAAGGCCGTCTGCAGGCAAGCATGCTGGCCTGGCGTTCGCCTGAGACCGTGTTCCTGTTGCTGCCGCGCGAGCTGCAGGCGAGTTTGCAAAAGCGCCTGTCGATGTTCGTCATGCGCGCCAAGGCGCGACTGCGCGACGCGGGCGAAGGCGTGGTCACGCTGGGCGTGGGTGGCGCGGGCGCGGAAGCGGCCCTGCGCGAGGTACTGGGCGTGCTGCCTGGCGGCCCCTACGGCAAAAACGACTCGGACGCGGGCACCGTGATCCGGGTGGCCGACGCCTTCGGCGCCCCCCGGTTCCTGTGGCTGACCACCGCCAGCGCCGCCCGCGCCGCCATCGACGGCCTGCGCGCGCGCCTGGCGTTCGGCGGCGACCAGGCCTGGGCCCTGTCGTCGATCCACGCGGGGGTGCCGCTGATCACCGTGAAAACCCAGGACCAGTTCGTGCCGCAAATGGTCAATTTCGAGCTGCTGGGCGGGGTCAACTTCAAAAAAGGCTGCTATCCGGGCCAGGAAATCGTCGCCCGCAGCCAGTACCTGGGCAAGCTCAAGCGCCGCACCGCGCTGGCCAGCATCGGCGCGCAGGCGCAGGCGGGTGACGAGGTGTTCGCCGACAGCGATCCCGGCCAGCCCTGCGGCATGATCGTCAACGCCCAGCCCAATGGCAACGGCGACGGGGTCGATGTGCTGGTCGAGCTGAAACTGGCGGTGCTGGACGGCGCCGCCGTGCACCTGGGCGCGCCTGGCGGCCCCGTGCTGCGCTTTCTCACCATGCCCTACCCGCTCGACGCCATCGAGGTCTGAGCCATGTCCACCGGCTCCATCGACCTGTACGTGTATTACCAGGTGGCCGACGCCGATGCGCCGACCCTGCGCGCGCGCGTGGGCGCCATGCAGGCGGGCCTGGGCCGGGGCCAGCTCAAGCGGCGGCCCGGTTCCAGCGACGGCCGCCAGACCTGGATGGAAGTCTATCCGGCGGTGGCGCCCGCGTTTCTTGACGAGCTCGCCGCAGCCGTGGCCGCGGCTGCGCTGGCGGCGGCGGGGATCGGCGACCGCCACACTGAAATATTTACCGATCTGGCCCCGATGGAAGCTGCCCCATGTGCCTGATTGTTTTTGCCTGGCAAGTGGTGCCCGGTGCGCCGCTGGTGGCGTGCGCCAACCGCGACGAGTTCTATGACCGCCCCGCCCGCGCCGCCGCGCCGTGGCCGGAACACCCCGCCATCTACGCCGGCCGCGACCTGCAGGGGGGCGGCAGCTGGATGGGCATCACCACGCAAGAGGCGGGCGGGCGCTTTGCCGCACTGACGAATATCCGCGCCCCGGGCGAGCGCCGGCCTGATGCGCCCTCGCGCGGTGCACTGGTGGCCGATTTCCTGGCCGGCGGGCTGTCCGCTCCCGACTATCTCGCCAGCATCGCCGCCACCGCCCCGGGCTACAACGGCTTTAACCTGGTGCTGGGCGACCGCCACGGCTTGTACTGGTACTCGAACCGGGCGCAGGGGGACAGCCGCAACGGCCAGCCGCTGGCGCCCGGCATCTACGGCATTTCGAATGGCCTTCTGGACGCGCCATGGCCGAAGGTGGTGCGCACCAAGGCGCAGTTCGCCAGCCTGCTGTGCCAGGGGGCGCCCGAGGCGGCGTATTTCGAGATGCTGTCCGACACCACGCGCGCGCCTGACCTGCGCCTGCCCGACACCGGCATCGACATCGGTCTCGAGCGCACCTTGTCGGCTGTCTGCATCGAGTCGCCCGGCTACGGTACCCGCACCTCGACGGTGGTGACGCTGTATGCCGACGCCCCGCCCCGGCTGCACGAAAAAGTGCTGCAGTAGGCGGGGGCTGAAGCCGTCGAGCCCGTCAGAGCTTTCAGGCCCGTCAGGCTTCTCAGGCCCGTCAGGCCTCTCAGGCCCGTCAGGGCTCTCAGGCCCGTCAGGGCTCTCAGGCCCGTCAGGCCTCTTAGGCCCGTCAGGCCTCTTAGGCCCGTCAGGCCTCTTAGGCCCGTCAGGCCTTTCAGGCCTGACGCATCTTCGCCCGCAGCATGTCGCGGATATGCGGGGTGGCGGCGTAGGGGTCGGCCGGATTCCTGCCGTGCACGATGTCTTCCATGCGCGTGCCCACGTGGCCCAGCGCGCCCGGGTGCGAGTAGATGTAGAACTGGCCGTCCGCGATCGCCTCGAAGGTCAGGCGGGCCACGTCGCCGGCCGACACCTTGCCCGACTCGACCGCCTTGACCGTCATCGCCTGCGCCGCCATCTGGCTGGCGGTGGGGCCGGCCGTCATCTTGACGTCGGCCGGGCGGTTGCGGTGCGATTGCGAAATCCCGGTCGGCACAAAATACGGGCACAGGACGGAGGCGCCGATGGGCGCTTCGACCAGTTGCAAATCGTGGTACAGGGTTTCGCTCAGGCTTACCACCGCGTGTTTCGACACATTGTAGACGCCCATCGTGGGGGCATTGAGCAGCCCGGCCATCGAAGCGGTGTTGACGATATGGCCCTGGTAGCCGGGCTCGCTGGCGGCGCAGGCGAGCATCAGCGGCGTGAACACGCGCACGCCGTGGATGACGCCCCAGAGATTGACGCCCAGCACCCATTCCCAGTCGGCGACGGAGTTTTCCCAGATCAGTCCGCCCGAGCCCACGCCGGCATTATTAAACAGCAGGTGCACGGCGCCGTAGCGGGCCATGGTGGCGTCGGCCAGCGCCTGCACCTGCTCGCCCTTGCGCACGTCGCACACTTGCGTGATGACTTCGGCGCCGGCGGCGGCCAGTTCGGCCCCGGTCTGCTCGAGGGTGTCGAGTTGTACATCGGCCAGCACCAGTTTCATGCCCAGGCTGTGCGCGTGCAGGGCGAATTCACGGCCCAGGCCACTGGCGCCGCCCGTGATGACAGCCACTTTGCCACTGAAATTTTGCATGGTTTGTTTCTCCTCAGACGGCGGACACGCCGCCGTCGATGGCCAGGGTCTGGCCGGTAATGTGCTTGCCAGCATCCGATGCGAACAGGATGGTGGCCCCTTTCATGTCTTCGGCGTCGCCGATGCGGCCCAGCGGGGCGCCGCGCGCAAGCTGCTCTTCGCCGAGGGCGGCCAGCACCCCCTTGGTCATTTTTGACGGGAAAAAGCCGGGCGCGATGGCGTTGACGGTGATGCCGTAGGCGCCCCATTCGCCCGCCAGGGTGCGGGTAAAGTTGATGACCGCCGCCTTCGAGGTGTTGTAGGCGATGGTTTTCATGGTGCCCGGCGGATTGCCGGACAAGCCCGCGATGGAGGCGATATTGATGATCCGGCCATAGCCGCGCGGAATCATCGAAGCCTTGCCCACCGCTTGGCTCATCAGGAAAATGCTGCGCACGTTCAGGTTCATCACCTTGTCCCACGCTTCCACCGGGTGCGCTTCGGCGGGCGCGCCCCAGGTGGCGCCCGCGTTATTGATCAGGATGTCGATGTGGCCCAGCGTGGCCATGGCATGCGCCACCAGCGCATCGACGTGCGTTGCCTCGGCCAGGTCGGCGGCGAAGGCGCTGGCCTCGATGCCGAGGCTGGCCAGGTGGGCGACTGCCTCGTCCAGTTCGGACTGCTTGCGCGACGACAAGACGATACGCGCGCCCTGCTCGCCCAGTGCTTCGGCCATCTGCAGGCCCAGGCCGCGCGAGCCGCCCGTGATCAGCGCGGTCTTGCCTTGCAAGGAAAATAATTTTTGTGTCGTACGCATCTCAGACCTCGTAATCCATGCACTGGCGCGCTTCGCGCACGGCGCCGATAAAGGGCTTGACCGCCTCGTGGGTGGGGTGGGCGGCGTAGGCGTCGAGCGCAGCCTTGTCGGTAAATTCCGAGTAGAGCACCACGTCATAGCTGGCCTCCAGGCCCGGCTGGGCCAGGCTCACTTCGAAGTGCACGATGCCCGGCACGATGGCGGCGCACTGCTCGAGTCGGCGCTTCATCTCGACGGCGTTGGCGGCGCGGTCGGCCCCCTCGGCGTGCTCCTTCAATTTCCACATGACGATGTGTTTAAGCATGTTGTCTCCTTGATTGTTATTCGAATTAATTTAAAACCAGGCGTCCTGCATATCGAGCGTGGTGGTGTCGATGCTGGCCAGCAGGGCCAGTTGCGGCGCCACCCTGGGCAGCTCCCAGTTGAAGAAATAGCGGCAGGCTTGCAGCTTGCCGCGGTAAAAATCGAGTTCGGTGGCGGTCGGCCCGGCGGCGGCCAGCGCGCGCGCTGCCACCTGCGCCTGTTGCAGCCAGATCCAGGCGACGACGATGTGGCCGGCCGCTTCCAGGTAGAGGCTGGCGTTGGCCAGCGTCTTGTTCAGGTCGCCCGTGCCGTACAGTGCGGCGGTGACCGTCGCCAGCGAAGCCCAGGCCGCTTCGAGCTGCTCGGCATACGGCAGCAGTTCGGTGACCGCCTCGGCGCGCACGGCGGCGATGCTGGCGGCGAGCGCCGCGCCGACGGCCTTGAACAGGGCGCCGTCGTCGATTCGCACCTTGCGGCCCAGCAAATCGAGCCCGTGGATGCCGTGGGTGCCCTCGTGGATGGGGTTGAGGCGGTTGTCGCGATAGAACTGCTCGACATTGTATTCACGGGTGTAGCCGTAGCCGCCGTGGACCTGAATGGCCAGGCTGTTCGCCTCGACGCACCATTGCGAGGGCCAGGACTTGGCGATCGGCGTGAGAAAGTCGAGTAACTGGCCGGCGCCGTGCCGCGCCTCGGGGGTGGGCGCCGTGTTCTGCTCGTCAACCAGGCGGGCGCAGTACAGCACCAGGCCCAGCGCCCCTTCCACGTAGGCTTTTTGCGCCAGCAGCATGCGCCGCACATCGGTGTGGGCGATGATCGCCAGCGGCAGCCGGGCCGGGTCCTTCTCGGCCGGGTGGCGGCCCTGGGGGCGGTTGCGGGCGTAATCGAGCGCGTGCAGGTAGCCCGTCACGCCCAGCACGGCAGCGCCCAGGCCGACGCCGATGCGCGCTTCGTTCATCATGTGAAACATGTTCGCCAGGCCCTGGTGGGCATTGCCGACCAGGTAGCCGATGGCGCCCGCCTTGCCCTGCGGCGTAAATTTGCCTTCGCCGAAGTTGAGCAGGCAATTGGTGGTGCCGCGGTTCCCCATCTTGTGGTTCAGGCCGGCCAGCACGACGTCGTTGCGCGCGGCCGGTTTGCCGTGCTCGTCGAGCAGGAATTTCGGCACGATGAACAGTGAGATGCCCCGCGTGCCGGGGATCAGCTTGCCGTCCGGGCCGGGAATCTTGGCCAGCACCAGGTGGACGATGTTGCCAGCGAGCTCGTGCTCGCCCGCGGAAATCCACATCTTGTTGCCGGTCAGGCGGTACTGGCGCTCGCCGTCGGGGCCGTCGACAGGATCGGGCGTGGCGCGCGTCGTGATGTCCGACAGGCTCGAGCCCGCCTGCGGCTCGGACAAGCACATGGTGCCGAAGAATTCACCGGCGAACATCGGCTTGACGAACTGCGCGACCTGGCGCGGCGTGCCCGTCTTGAGCAGGGTGTTGGCGTTGGCGATGGTGAGGAAGATATACGCCGAGGTGGCCACATTGGCCGCCGTGAACCAGGCGGCAACAGCTTTTTCCACCACCGACGGCAACTGCATGCCGCCCGCTTCATAGTCCTGGCCGGCCGCCATCAGCCCGGCGGCGCTGTAGGTGTCGAGCGCCACCTTGACCTGGGCAATCATGGTGACGGTGGCGCCGTCGAAGCTGGGCTCGTCCTTGTCGGCGAGCTTGTTGTGGGGGGCGAACAGGTCGGTGGCGATCTGCTGGGCGATGTCGATGGCGGCGCCGAAGGTTTCGCGGCTGTGGTCGGCGAAACGGGGGCGCTCGGTCAGCGTCTCGACGGCCAGCCATTCGAACAGCAGGAAGTCGAGGTCGCGGCGGGAAAGAATGGTCGAGGAGATGGCGGGAGACACGGTGGGAGAAACGGTCGAGGACATGGCGGCTCGCGGAAAAACGGCGTTAGCACCAGGCCGGCAAACGTGCCTGGCGCACAAGCGCCGGGCACGCAGGCGCCCGGCGCACTCCTGCAGGCGCGAGCGCCTGCACGGGTGGGATCAGAGCACCTCGAACAGGCCGGCAGCGCCCTGGCCGCCGCCGATGCACATCGTTACCACCACGTATTTGACGCCGCGCCGCTTGCCTTCGATCAGCGCGTGGCCCACCAGGCGGGCGCCTGACACGCCGTAAGGATGGCCGACGGCAATCGCGCCGCCGTTGACGTTGAGCCGGTCCATGGGGATGCCCAGGGTGTCGGCGCAGTACAGCACCTGGACCGCGAAAGCCTCGTTCAGTTCCCACAGGCCGATGTCGGACACGGCCAGGCCCGCCCGCTTGAGCAGCTTGGGCACCGCGTAGACGGGGCCGATGCCCATTTCGTCGGGCTCGCAGCCGGCCACGGCGAAGCCGCGGAACACCCCCAGCGGGGCGATGCCGCGATCACGCGCGAGGTCGCCGCGCATCACGATGGCCACCGAGGCGCCGTCGGAAAACTGGCTGGCGTTGCCGGCGGTAATGACGCCGCCCGCTTGTGCCGGCCGGATCTTCGCCACGCCCTCGAGCGTGGTGTCTTCGCGGATGCCTTCGTCGGACGACACCGTCACTTCGCGCGTGAGCAGCATGCCGCTGGCCTTGTCGGCCACGCCCATGATGGTGGTCAGTGGCACGATTTCGCGGTCGAAGCGGCCGTTGGCGCGCGCCTCCGAGGCGCGCTGCTGGCTTTGTACGCCGTAGGCATCCTGGCGCTCGCGGCTGATGCCGTAGCGCTGGGCCACCGTCTCGGCCGTTTGCAGCATGGGCCAGTACAGGGCCGGCTTGTGCTGCTTGAGCCACACTTCGGCGAGCATGTGGCGGTTCATTTCCTGCTGCACGCACGAGATCGATTCGACGCCGCCAGCGGCGAACACATCGCCCTCACCGGCAATGATGCGCTGGGCCGCCAGGGCGATCGTCTGCAGGCCGGAGGAACAGAAGCGGTTGACCGTCATGCCGGGCACCGAGACGGGGCAACCGGCGCGCAGGGCGATCTGGCGGCCGATGTTGGCGCCGGTGGCGCCTTCCGGGTTGGCGCAGCCGATGATCACGTCCTCAAGGTCACCGGGGGCGATGCCGGCCCGCTCGATGGCGGCGGCCAGCACGTGGCCGCCCAGCGTGGCGCCGTGGGTCATGTTGAACCCGCCCTTCCACGATTTGGCCAAGCCCGTGCGGGCAGTCGATACGATGACAGCGTCAAGCATACAAGTCTCCTGGATGTGGGAATATTTTCAAATGAGAATAGCACAATTAAGTACGGTCGTTCGCAAAATAATTGCGGAACAAATCGGCCCGTGGCGGGGTCTGAATCGTGTCGGACGATGATGTGAGAGTCAAGCGGAGGCCGTGCAAGCTTGTCGTAAGGTTCGCGGTACACACTGCGAATCGACGGACCCCTTGTTCAATAGTTACGATTGAAAAAATATGGGGCCGGCAAATGCTTCTAAAATTACATAATCGGAGACAAGCATGGCAACCACACCCGGCATGACCGCTGGCGGACACAAAGCAGCAACGTCCGCAGGCATGACCAAGGAAGAACGCAAGGTCATTTTCGCGTCCTCACTCGGCACCGTTTTCGAATGGTACGATTTTTATCTGTACGGCTCGCTCGCCGCCATCATCGGCAAACAATTCTTCAAGGGCGACCCCACCACCTCCTTCATTTTTGCGCTGCTCACCTTCGCCGCCGGCTTCATCGTGCGCCCGTTCGGCGCGCTGGTGTTCGGTCGCCTGGGCGACATGATCGGCCGCAAATACACCTTCCTGATCACCATCCTGATCATGGGCGCCTCCACCTTCATCGTCGGCCTGCTGCCAAACTATGATGCAATCGGCATCGCCGCACCGATCATCCTGGTGTCGCTGCGCGTGCTGCAGGGCCTGGCCCTGGGTGGCGAATACGGTGGCGCCGCCACCTACGTCGCCGAACATGCGCCGGAAGGCAAGCGGGGCTTCTTCACCTCGTGGATCCAGACCACCGCCACGATGGGCCTGTTCCTGTCGCTGCTGGTCATTCTCGGCACCCGTACGGCCATGGGCGAAGACGCCTTCCAGGCCTGGGGCTGGCGCGTGCCGTTCCTGGTGTCGGTGCTGCTGCTCGGCGTGTCCGTCTGGATCCGCCTGTCGATGAACGAGTCGCCCGCCTTCACCAAGATGAAGGCCGAAGGCAAAACTTCGAAGGCGCCGCTTACCGAATCGTTCCTGCAACCGCGCAACGCCAAGATCGTGTTCCTGGCGCTGGTCGGCCTGACCATGGGCCAGGCAGTGGTGTGGTACACGGGCCAGTTCTACGCCCTGTTCTTCCTGACCCAGACGCTCAAGGTCGATGGCCCCACCGCCAACATCCTGATCGCCATCGCGCTGGCCCTGGCGACGCCGTTCTTCGTCATTTTCGGCAGCCTGTCCGATAAAATCGGCCGCAAGTGGATCATCCTGGGCGGTTGCCTGATCGCCGCTGCCACGTACTTCCCGATCTTCGGCGCCATCACCCACTACGCCAACCCGGCGCTGGAAACGGCTCTGAAAAACTCGCCAGTGACCGTGGTGGCCGATCCGGCAACCTGCAACTTCCAGTTCAACCCCACCGGTACCGCCAAGTTCCCGTCCTCGTGCGACATCGCCACCGGCATCCTGACGGGCGCCTCGGTCAACTACACCCGGCAGGACGCGCCCGCTGGCACCATCGCCACCGTCAAGGTCGGCGACAAGGTCATCACCTCGTTCAACGCCAGCATGGACGCCGCCGGCCTGAACTTCGACGCCGCCAGCAAGAAGCAGGAAGCTGCGCTGAAAGCTGAAGTGGGCGGCGCCGTCAAAGCGGCCGGCTATCCCGCCAAGGCCGATCCGGCTCAGATCAACAAGCCGATGACGGTATTGTTCCTGTTCATCCTGGTGCTGTACGTCACCATGGTGTACGGTCCGATCGCCGCCATGCTGGTTGAAATGTTCCCGACCCGCATCCGCTACACCTCGATGTCGCTGCCATACCACATCGGTAACGGCTGGTTCGGCGGCCTGCTGCCTACCATCACGTTCGCGATGGTGGCCTTCAAGGGCGACATTTATTATGGCCTGTGGTATCCGATCATCATCGCCCTGATCACGGTCGTCATCGGTGGCCTGTTCGTTCGTGAAACCAAAGACAACGACATCTACGCCGCCGATTAAATCGGGTGCCAGTTTGTCGTAATTAGTTAGAAATAATAAAAATGCCGCTGGCGACAGCGGCATTTTTTTCGTCCATTCGGCATCGCGCCTACGCAGGCGTGATGCCCCTGCCTTGCGGTGCGAGCCGGTGCTGGCTGTTGCGGGTTCTTGTCGGCGTCGCCGCACAAGCCTTGCAGGCGCGGCGGCGCTCGTGCGGGGTGTTGGGCATGCCCGTGCGGGCATCAGCTTGCTTCGCGCCGCTGCAGCACACGCTGTGCGCCCACGCGACAGGGGCGCTCATGTCAATCCAACTGCTTGCCTGACGCCATGCCACCGCGCAAAGGCGTGGTCGAGCTCACTGAAGGGCGGCAAGGGGCGGTGCAGGCGCGAGCAACAGTGAACGCTGCATGCGCCATGAAAAAAGCTGGCGGGACCGCCATCGCGATCCCACCAGCTTTCTTGCCCTGCATCGGCCTGTTACTCCACTTGCGAGAGGCGCACGCCGCAGCGAAGGCGCCCCCGCCTCACTCGTTGAAGCGCTTGCCCTCAGCGACCAGCTTGACCAGCAAGGGCGCAGGCGTCCAGGCGTCGCCGTGGCGGCCTTTGGCATAGCGCTCGATGGCGGCCTTGACCTTGTACAGGCCCACCGTGTCGGCGTAGAACATGGGGCCGCCACGGAACACGGGGAAGCCGTAGCCCGTCAGGTAGACCATGTCGATGTCGGAGGCGCGCATGGCGATGCCCTCTTCCAGGATGTGCGCGCCTTCATTGACCAGCGAATAGACCAGGCGCTCAACGATCTCTTCGTCGGAAATCTTGCGGCGCTCGACACCGATGTCGACCGAGTGCTGGACGATCATCGCGTTGACGGCGGCATTCGGGTAGGCCTTGCGGTCGCCCGGCTTGTAGTCGTACCAGCCGGCACCCGTCTTCTGGCCGTAGCGCCCCATTTCGCACAGCAGGTCTGCCGTCTTCGAATACACGATCGCTGGTTTTTCCACGTAACGGCGCTTGCGGATGGCCCAGCCGATGTCGTTGCCGGCCAGGTCGCCCATGCGGAACGGCCCCATGGCAAAGCCGAATTTCTCGACCGCCTTGTCGACCTGCTCGGGCAGGCAGCCTTCTTCCAGCAGGAAGCCGGCCTGGCGGCTGTATTGCTCGATCATGCGGTTGCCGATGAAGCCGTCGCACACGCCCGACACCACGCCGGTTTTCTTCAGCTTTTTCGACAGCGCCAGCGTGGTGGCCAGCACATCCTTGGCGGTGTGCTTGCCGCGCACGATTTCCAGCAGCTTCATGACGTTGGCGGGACTGAAAAAGTGGGTGCCGACGACATCCTGCGGGCGCTGGGTGAAAGCGGCGATGCGGTCCAGGTCCAGCGTCGACGTGTTGGAGGCGAGAATGGCGCCCGGCTTCATCACGCGGTCGAGCTGCTCGAACACGGCTTGCTTGACGCCCATTTCTTCGAATACGGCCTCGATCACGATGTCGGCCTGGCCGATGTCCTCGTACTGCAAGGTGCCGCTGATCAAGCCCACGCGCTGGTCGAATTTCTCCTGCGTCAGCTTGCCCTTCTTCATGGTGTTCTCGTAATTCTTGCGGATCGTCGCCATGCCCTTGTCGAGCGCTTCCTGGCGCGTTTCCAGCAGGATCACGGGAATGCCCGCATTGGCGAAATTCATGGCGATGCCGCCGCCCATGGTGCCGGCGCCGACGATGGCGGCCTGCTTGATGCTGCGCACGGGGGTATCGGCTGGCACATCCGGCAATTTGCTGGCGCTGCGCTCGGCGAAAAAGGCGTGGCGCAGGGCTTTCGATTCGCTCGTCTGGGCCAGGTGCAAGAAGCGCTCGCGCTCGAATTTCAGGCCATCGTCGAACTTGCGGGTGACCGAGGCGGCCACCGTTTCCACGCACTCGAGGGGCGCCGGATAGGGGCCCGCCATGGCCTTGACGGTGTTGCGGGTAAATTGCAGGAAGGCTTCGTGGTTCGGGTAGTCGACCTTGCGATCGCGCACTTTCGGCAGGGGCCGCACGGCCGCCACGCTTTCGGCGTAGGCCACCGCCTCGGCGATCAGTTGGGCATCGGCGGCAAACAGCTTGTCGAACAGGGGCGTGTCGGCCAACTGCTCCGATGGCACGAAGGCGCCCGACACCACCATGTTCAGGGCCCGCTCCAGGCCGATCAGGCGGGGCAGGCGCTGGGTGCCGCCCGCGCCCGGCAACAGGCCCAGTTTGACTTCCGGCAGCGCAATCTGGGCGCCCGGCAGGGCGACGCGGTAGTTGCAACCGAGCGCCAGCTCGAGGCCGCCCCCCATGCAGACGCTGTGAATGGCGGCAATGGTCGGCTTGGTCGATGCTTCGACGACGCTGATCAGGGTGTGCAGGGTGGGCTCGGTGAGCGCCTTGGGCGAATTGAATTCCTTGATGTCGGCGCCGCCCGAAAAGGCCTTGCCGGCACCCGTGATCACGATGGCCTCGACGGCGTCGTCGGCCTGGGCCCGGTTGACCGCTTCGACGGCCGCGGTGCGCGTCGCCAGCCCCAGGCCGTTGACGGGCGGATTGTTCAAGGTGATGACAGCAACCTTGCCATTGACGACGTAATCAGCGCTCATGTTTTTCCTTTGTCAGTTGACTCGCAATCTGCTAACTATACCCGATAAAAGTACGGTCGTATTATTTTAATAAGGGGATTTTTCGGTGCCCATTACACCTCCAGCCATTCCTGGCGCACGGCGGCGTTGGCGCGCAATTGATCGGGGCTGCCTTCGAACACGATCGCACCGTGTCCCATCACGTACACGCGCTGGGAAATGTCCATGGCGATCGCCAGTTTTTGTTCGACCAGCAGCACCGACACCCCCTTGTGCTTGAGCGCGAGCAGGTAGTCGGCCACCAGCGCCACGATCTTCGGCGCCAGCCCCTCGGTCGGCTCGTCGATCATGATCAGGTCCGGGTCGCCCATCAGGGTGCGGCACAGGGTCAGCATCTGCTGCTCGCCACCGGAGAGCACGCCGGCGGCGACCTCGCGCCGCTCTTGCAGGCGGGGAAACATGGCGTACATATCGGCCAGGCTCCAGCGGCTCGCCTTGACGCCCCGGCCGCCCTTCTGCCCCAGCTGCAGATTCTGCTCCACCGTCAGCGTGGGGAAAATATCGCGCCCCTCGGGCACGTAGCCGACGCCCCGGTGGGCGATCTGGAAAGCCTTCAGGCCCAGCAGTTCGGCGCCCTTGAAGCGCACCGAGCCGGTGGCCGTGACCTGCCCCATCACCGCTTTGACCAGGGTCGAGCGGCCCACGCCGTTGCGGCCCAGCAGGCTGACAATTTCGCCCTCTCCCACCCGCAAGTCGATGCCGTGCAGCACGTGGCTTTTGCCGTACCAGGCCTGCAAGTGTTCGATCGTCAGGATGTCCATCTACGCCTCGCCCAGGTAAGCTGCTTGCACGGCGGCATTGCCGCGGATCATGGCCGGGGTGTCGCACGCGATCACCTCGCCGTACACGAGCACGGCGATCTTGTCGGCCAGGCCGAACACCACGCCCATGTCGTGCTCGACCATCAATAAGGTCTTGCCCGCCGTGACCTTGCGGATCAGTTCCACGGCCGCGTCCGATTCCGAGCGGCTCATGCCGGCGGTCGGTTCGTCGAGCAGGATCACGTCGGCGCCGCCGGCAATGGTGATGCCGATTTCCAGCGCGCGCTGCTCGGCGTAGGTGAGCACCCCGGCGGCGACGTCGCGCTGGCGCTTCAGGCCGATTTCCTCGAGTACCTGTTCGGTGCGCTCGTGGGCGTCGCGCAGGGCGCCCAGCCGGTGCCAGAACGAGTAGCGGTAGCCGAGCGACCAGAGCACGGCGCAGCGCAGGTTTTCGTACACGCTGAGCTTGTCGAACAGGTTGCTCACCTGAAAACTGCGCGCCAGCCCGCGCCGGTTGATGTCGAACGGCCGCAAGCCCGCCACGCTGGCCCCGTGCAGGCGGATGTCGCCGCCGCTCAGGCCAAAGCGGCCCGAAATGAGGTTGAACAGGGTCGACTTGCCGGCGCCGTTGGGGCCGATGATGGCGCAGCGCTCGCCGCGGGCCACGCTCAAGGTGGCGCCGCGGATGATCTCCGACTTGCCGAAACTTTTGCGCACATCGTCCAGCGCCAGCGCGGGCGCCACGGCGAGAATGGGGGCGTTCATGGCCGGCCTTTCGCGATCGATTCGGCAATCTCGCTGTTGACGGCGTGCCACTGCGCCAGGTAGCGGGGCGCACTGGCACGGTAGGCCAGCACGCCGGCCACGAACAGCGTGGCCGCCACCAGCCACGGCAGCGCCGCGTGGGCGTCCAGCGTCACCCCGAGCAGGCGCGACGGCGCGCCGCCACTCTCGAGGGTGCGGCGGTACAGCAATTCGACGGCGAAGACGACGCCCGTCGCCGCCACCAGCACGGCACCACCGGTGGCCAGCAGGGGCGCGCGCAGGCGGGCGAACTTGCCGAACTTCGCGACCCGCAGCAAGAGCATGAGGAGGCTGGCCAGTCCGGCCGGGGCGAAGCGCACCAGGGTGATGAAGAACAGGCCCAGGTAGAGTTGCCATGCGGCCGTGTATTCGGAGAGCATGACGACGAATCCCACCCCCACCACGGCGCCGATCAGGGGACCGAAGAAGTAGCCGATGCCGCCGATGAACACGAACAGCAGGATGCTGCCCGAGCGCAGGGCGCTGACGTTTTCCGCGCTGACGATCTCGAAGTTGATCGCCCCCAGCGCGCCCGAGATACCGGCAAAAAAGGCCGACAGGATCAGGGCCAGATAGCGCACCCACTGGGTGTCGTAGCCGATGAAGGCAGCCCGCTCGGGATTGTCGCGCACGGCATTGAGCATGCGCCCGAGCGGGGTGTGGGTGAACGCATACATGGCCGCGGTGCTGATGAACAGCCAGAAGGCGATCAGGTAATACACCTCGATCTGGGGGCCGTAGCTGATGCCCAGGAACGGCTTGCCGATGACGCGATTGGTGGTCACGCCGCCTTCTCCGCCGAAAAAGCCGGGAAACATCAGCGAGGCGGCAAATACCAGTTCCACCAGCCCCAGCGTGATCATGGCAAAGGTGGTGCCCGACTTGCGCGTGGTGACGTAGCCGAACAGCACCCCGAACAGCAGGCCGGCGACGCCGCCCACCAGCGGAATCAGGGTCACCGGCACCGTCACGCCGGCCGCCTGGTTCATTACGTGGATGGCGACGAAGCCGCCCAGCCCCGAATAGACGGCGTGGCCGAACGAGAGCATGCCGCCCTGCCCCAGCAGCATGTTGTACGACAGGCCAAACAGCATCACCGTGCCGATCTGGCTGAGGATCGACAGGGCGGCGCCCTTGGCGAAGATCCAGGGCGCCACCAGCAGCAGCAGGGCAAAGCCGCCCCACACGAGATAGCGGCCCAGGTTGAGGGGGCGAAACGTCAGCGTCTTGCCCGCGGGCGTGGAAAGGGTGGTCATTCGCGCGTTCCCATCAAGCCTTTCGGGCGGAAAATCAGCATCAATACCAATAACAGGAAAGGCAGGATGGCCGCGCTCTGGGCGATCGTCACCTTGAGCAGGGAATAGCCGGGGGTGCTCGCGCCGATGCCGGCGCCGGCCCAGTTGAGCACGCTCATCAGGGAATAATCGAGGGCGACGGCAAAGGTTTGCAGCACGCCGATGAGCAGGGAGGCAATGAAGGCCCCCGCCAGCGACCCCATGCCGCCCACCACCACCACCACGAAGACGATGCTGCCCACGGTGGCGGCCATGCTGGGCTCGGTGACGAAGGCATTGCCGCCGATCACCCCTGCCAGCCCCGCCAGCGCGCAACCGCCGCCGAACACCCACATGAAGATGCGCGGCACATTGTGGCCCAGCGCTTCGGCCGCCTCGGGGTGGGTCAGCGCGGCCTGGATCACCAGGCCGATGCGGGTGCGCGTGAGCAGCAGCCAGATCGCCACCAGCATGGCCAGCGCGACGGCCATCATGAAGGCCCGGTACATGGGAAAACTGGTGGAAAACAGGGTGAACAGGGGGCCGTCGAGTTGCTTCGGGATCGCATAGGCGACCGCCGCCCTGCCCCAGATCAGCTGCACCAGTTCGACGATCAGGTAGGACAGGCCGAAGGTGAACAGCAGTTCCGGCACGTGGCCGAATTTGTGAATGGGCCGCAAGCCATAGCGCTCGACCAGCGCCCCAGCCAGCCCCACCACCAGCGGCGCGAGCACGAGCGCGGGCCAGAAGCCGACCGCGTTGCTGATGCTGTAGGCGATGTAGGCGCCCAGCATATAAAAACTGGCGTGCGCAAAATTGAGCACGCCCATCATGCTGAAGATCAGGGTCAGGCCGGACGAGAGCATGAACAGCAGCAGGCCGTAACTGATCCCGTTCAGCAAGGTGAACAGGGTAAATTCCATGAGGGGTCGCCAGGAAGGGGCGCGCAGCGACTGCGCGCCCTGGGTCAAGCTACAGGAGGATCGCGCCAGCGGCCCGCCGCTGGCTGCGCACTGTCAGACGCCGGGCCGCTTCATCTGGCACGAGGTGGGCTGACCGGCCTGGTAGGCATCGATCTTCTTGTCCATCTTCCAGCCATAGCCCGTATTTTCCTGGTCGTACCTGACATCCTTGCCGTTGATCCTGGTCCAGGTGCCGATGTACAGCGGTTGCTGCAACTGGTGGTCGACCTTGTTCATTGTCACTTCGCCGTTCAGGCTGGCGAACCTGGCCCCCTCCATGGCGAACGCCACCTTGACAGGATCGGTCGATTTGCCCGCCTTGATGGCCTGGGCCAGCATGCCGATGCTGCTGTGGGTCTGCGCCGTATAGTAATCGTCGTTGTATTTCTTTTTATAGGCTTCGACGATCTCCTTGCCCTTGAAGCTCTCGTTGTTGACCATCCAGTTGCCGACGATTTTCACGCGCTCGGCGCCGGCGGCGCCCATTGCCGTCGGCACGCCCGTGGTGACGCCGTAATAGGTATAGAAACTCGCTTTCAGATCGGCGTCCTTGGCCGCGCGGATCAGCAGCGCCAGGTCGGCGCCCCAGTTGCCGGTGATGACGGTGTCGGCGCCCGAGGCCTTGATCTTGGCAATATACGGCGAAAAATCCTTGACCTGGGCGATCGGGTGCAGATCGTCGCCGGCGATCTTGATGTCGGGCCGCTTGCGTTTCAGGTACTCCTTGGCGGCGCGGCTGACCGCCTGACCAAAGGCGTAGTTCTGGCCGATGATGTAGACGCTCTTGATGTCCTGGTTGGGCGCCATATAGCTCGTCAGCGCCTCCATCTTCATGTCGGAGTTGGCGTCGAAGCGGAAATGCCAGAAGCTGCATTTGCTGTTGGTCATGTCCGGGTCGATGGCGGCGTAGTTCAGGAACACCACTTCCTTGCCCGGGTTGCGCTCATTGTGCTTGTTGATGGCGTCGAGCAAGGCCAGGCCCACGCCGGACCCGTTGCCCTGCGTGATGTAACGGTAACCCTGGTCAATCACCGCCTTCAATTGGGTCAGCGACTCCTGCGGGCTGGCCTTGTTGTCGAAGCCGACCACCTCGATCTTGTGCTCGCCCGCCCACTTGTCGCGCGATGCCAGTTCGGCAATGGCCTGGAAACTGTGCAGCTGGTTCTGACCCACCGGTGCGAACGGCCCCGACAGCGGGTCGATGAAGGCGATCTTGACAGTGTCGGCCTGCGCGAAGGGCGCGGCCACAACGCTCAGGGCCAGCAGGGCGGCCATGCTGCGTTTCTTACCGGGGGTCTTGCCAAACAGCTTGCTCATATGTCTCCACCTATATAATTTTTTTGGTTGCTTACGGCATCGCGTTGTACAAATGGTCGGAGTAATCAGGCGGTGGGCAGCATATACCCCCTGAATTGCTCGCGCAGCTTGTTCTTCTGGATCTTGCCGGTGGCGCCCATCGGCAGGGCGTCGATGAAGCTGACGTCGTCGGGCATCCAGAATTTCGCCACTTTTCCTTCAAAAAATGCCAGCAGTTCGGCGCGGCTCACCTCGGCCCCGGGGCGCTTGACCACCAACAACAATGGCCGCTCATCCCATTTCGGGTGGGCGATGCCGATGCAGGCCGCCTGCAGCACCGCCGGGTGCGCCATGGCGATGTTTTCCAGGTCGATGGTGCCGATCCACTCGCCGCCGGACTTGATGACATCCTTGCTACGGTCGGTAATTTGCAGATAGCCGTCGGCATCGATGGTGGCCACGTCGCCGGTGGGGAACCAGCCGTCCTGCAACACATCGCCCCCTTCGTTCTTGTAATAGCTGGCGATGATCCACGGCCCCTTGACCAGCAGGTGGCCGTAGGTGACGCCGTCCCAGGCCAGTTCGACGCCGTCGTCGTCGACGATCTTCATGTCCACGCCGTAGATGGCATGGCCCTGCTTTTGCAGGATCTTGCGCTGTTCATCCCGGCCCAGCGCCAGGTGGCGCGCCTGCAAGCCGCCGGCGGTGCCCAGTGGCGACATTTCCGTCATGCCCCAGGCGTGCACGACCTCGATGCCGAAGCGGTCCATCAGCGTGTCCATCATGGCCGGCGGGCAGGCCGAGCCGCCGATCACGGTGCGGCGGAAGGTGGAAAAGGTCAGATTGTTTTGAATCGCGTAATTGATCAAGCCCAACCAGACGGTTGGCACGCCGGCCGAAAACGTCACCCCTTCGGCCTCGAACAGCTCATAGAGCGACTTGCCATCGAGCGCGGCACCAGGAAACACCATCTTCGCGCCCGACAGCAGCACCGAATACGGCAAGCCCCAGGCGTTGACGTGGAACATCGGCACCACCGGCAACACGGTGTCCCTGGCCGACACGTTCAGGGCGTTCGGCATGGCCGAGCCGTAGCCGTGCAAGACGGTTGAACGGTGCGAATACAGGGCGCCCTTCGGGTTGCCCGTGGTGCCCGAGGTGTAGCACAGCGAGGCGGCGGCGTTTTCGTCGAACAGGGGCCAGGCATAGTCGGGCGAACTGCTCGCGAGCAAGTCCTCGTAGCACAGCAGATTGGGAATCGCCGTCGCCTCGGGCATGCGTTCGTGGCCCGCCATCAGCACGAAGGCGCGCACCGTCTTGCAGTGGGCCGCCACCGCTTCAATCAGGGGCAGGAAGCTCAGGTCGAAAAACAGCACCTGGTCTTCGGCGTGGTTGACGATGTAGGCGATCTGTTCCGGGTGCAGGCGCGGATTGATGGTGTGCAGCACGGCGCCCGAGCCGGACACGCCGTAATAGAGCTCCATGTGGCGGTAGCCGTTCCAGGCCAGCGTGGCGACCCGGTCGCCGATGGCGATGCCCAGGCCCTGCAGGGCATGGGCGACGCGCCGGGCGCGCTCATGGCAGTCGCGGTAGGTGTAACGGTGCAGATCGCCTTCGACGCGGCGCGAGACGATTTCCACGTGGCCGTAGTGACGGGCGGCGAACTCGATGATGCCGGAGATGAGCAGGGGCTGGCTCATCATCTGGCCCATCACGGGACTGGGCGGAAAAGCATTCTGGGGATCATGCAAGGGGGTGGTCGACACTGTGCGCGCTCCTGTGGCTGCTCGTTGATGGTTGAGTTTCGTACGACCGTGCTAAAACAGTCAATACTTTTCGATGGTGCGATGCACCAGTCGCGCCCCTGCCTATCGACCTGATAGGAAAAATTCCAATCGTGCGCAAGAGGCCTATCGCTATACTCGTCAAACAATTTGTATCATGATCAATATTACCTTAAGGATATCAAATGGCAACGAAGAAAACCGCAGGCGCCAGCCTGCCCAGTAAAGTGGCGGCGGCCAAACCCGATCCCCAGGCGAGCCTCGAGACCAGCACCGGCAACGGCGGCGAACTACACCAGCACGACAGCGGCAGCGCCCTCACCACCAACCAGGGCGTGCCCGTCTCGGACAACCAGAATTCCCTGCGCGCCCATGCGCGCGGCCCCACCCTGCTGGAAGATTTCATCCTGCGCGAGAAAATCACCCATTTCGACCATGAGCGCATTCCCGAGCGCATCGTCCATGCGCGCGGCACGGGCGTGCACGGCGTGTTCAAGCTGAGCGCCTCGCTGGCCGACTACACCACCGCCAGCATCCTCACGGAAGTGGGCGCGGAAACCGAGGTGTTTGCCCGCTTTTCCACCGTGGCCGGCGGCGCGGGCTCGGTCGACACCCCGCGCGACGTGCGCGGCTTCGCCGTCAAGATGTACACCAAGCAGGGCAACTGGGACCTGGTGGGCAATAACATCCCCGTCTTCTTCATCCAGGACGCCATCAAGTTTCCCGACCTGATCCACGCTGTCAAGATGGAACCGGACCGCGGCTTTCCACAGGCGGCCTCGGCCCATGACACCTTCTGGGATTTCATCTCCCTCACGCCCGAGTCCATGCACATGGTGATGTGGGCGATGTCGGACCGCACCCTGCCCCGTTCGCTGCGCATGATCGAAGGCTTCGGCATCCACAGCTTCCGCCTGCTCGACGGGCAAGGCAAGTCGACCTTCGTCAAGTTTCACTGGCGCCCCGTGCTGGGCCTGCAATCGACCCTGTGGGACGAAGCGGTCAAGATCGCCGGCGCCGACCCCGATTTCCACCGCCGCGACATGTTTGAAAACGTTTCCGCCGGCAATTTCCCCGAATGGGACCTGGCCGTCCAGTTGTTCACCGAGGAAGACGCTGCCGGCTTCCCCTTCGACCACCTCGATTCGACCAAGCTGATCCCGGAGGAACTGATTCCCCTGCAGGTCATCGGCCGCATGACCCTGAACCGCTGGCCGAACAATTTCTTTGCCGCCACGGAGCAGGTCGCCTTCTGTCCCTCGCACATCCCGCCGGGCATCGATTTCTCCAACGATCCCCTGCTGCAAGGCCGCCTGCACTCCTACCTCGACACGCAACTGTCGCGGCTCGGTGGACCGAATTTCCACCAGATCCCCATCAATGCGGCCAAGGTTCCGGTGAGCAACAACCAGCGTGACGGCCATATGCAGATGAACCAGCCCGTGGGCCGCGTCGCCTACGAGCCCAATTCGCTGATGGCGGACGGTCCCCGCGAAACCGCCAAGGGCTTTCGCAGTGTTGCAGCCGAAGAAAGTGGCACCCGTGCGCGCATCCGCGCCGAGACCTTCGCCGACCATTACAGCCAGGCGCGCCAGTTCTTCGTCAGCCAGAGTGCGCCCGAACAGGCGCACATGGCCGCGGCGCTGGTGTTCGAACTGTCCAAGGTCGAGCATCCGCACATCCGCGAGGCCATGGTCGGACACCTGATCCGGATCGACGAGACGCTGGCCCAGCGCGTGGCCACCGGCCTGGGCATGAAAAAACTGCCGCCGCCGGCGCCGACCGGCACCCCGGCCCGGGACCTGCCGCCCTCGCCCGCCCTGCAACTGATCGGCAAGATGAAGGACACGCTCGAAGGGCGCGCCATCGGCGTGCTGGTCGCCGACGGCTCCGACGCCGCCCTGGTGGACGCCATCACAAAGGCCATCACCAAGGCGGGCGCCGACTTCAAGATCATCGCCCCGCACATCGGTGAAGTGGCGCTGTCCGACAAGTCGAGCCTGAAGGTGGACGGCCAATTGGCCGGTACGCCGTCGATCATGTTCGATGCGGTGGCGATCATCGTCTCGCCCGAGCAGGCTGCGCTGCTGGTCAAGGAAGCGGCCGCCATCGATTTTGTCCGCGACGCCTTTGGCCACCTGAAAGCGATCGCCGTCGACGGCGGCGCCCGGGCGCTGCTGGACAAGGCGGGGGTGGAAGCGGACGACGGCGTGGTCGAGGCGGCCAACCCGGCCGCCTTCATCAAGGCCGCCAAGACGCGGCAGTGGGCACGCGAACCGAAAGTGCGCAACTTGCCGTAAGCATGCGCTTCATCGAAGCCCGCCCGCACGGCGGGCTTTTTTACGTGCGCGTCCGTTTCCCTGGCGGCGGCGCTCGCGTTTTTTCCAGCCACGCTAAAATAGGCATCGACTTTCACCATATGGGATCTGCCATTCGCGCCGACGACCTTCCGCTGAGCAATTCATTTGCCGCGCTGCCCCCCGATTTCTATACCCGGCTGATGCCGACGCCCCTGCCTGCGCCGTATTTTGTTGCCGCCAGCAGCAGCAGCGCCGCGCTGGTCGGGCTCACCCCCGCACAACTGGCCACGCCTGAACTGGTCGAACTGTTCGCCGGCAATGCCGTGGCGGCCCGCTCGCTGCCCCTGTCGGCCGTCTATTCCGGCCACCAGTTTGGCGTCTGGGCGGGCCAGCTGGGCGATGGCCGGGCCATCCTGCTGGGCGAGCTGAACGGCCCAGCGGGGCCGATGGAATTGCAGCTCAAGGGCGCCGGCCTGACGCCGTACTCGCGCATGGGCGACGGGCGCGCCGTGCTGCGCTCGTCGGTGCGCGAATTTCTATGTTCCGAAGCCATGGCGGCCCTGCGCATTCCCACCACGCGGGGCTTGTGCATCATGGGCGCCGACCAGCCGATCCTGCGCGAAACGGTGGAAACGGCCGCCGTGGTCACGCGCATGGCGCCCAGTTTCGTCCGCTTCGGCTCCTTCGAACACTGGTACCACCGCAACAAGCCCGCGCAGTTGCAGCAACTGGCCGACTACGTCATCGCCACGTTTTATCCGGAACTGACGGCCGAAGCGAATCCTTACGCGGCCCTGCTGGCCGAAGTGACGCGCCGCACCGCCCGCATGATCGCCCACTGGCAGGCGGTCGGCTTCATGCATGGCGTGATGAACACCGACAATATGTCGATCCTCGGCCTGACCCTCGACTACGGCCCGTTCGGCTTCATGGAGGCGTTCGACCCCGCCCACATCTGCAATCACACCGACCAGCAGGGTCGCTACTCGTATGCCAACCAGCCCGAAGTGGGCCACTGGAACTGCTATGCGCTGGGCCAGGCACTGATGCCCCTGATCGGCGAGGTCGAGGCGGCGCAGGAAGCGCTGGGCGTATACCAGGGCGAATTTGCCGCCACCTTCGACTACCTGCTGCACGCCAAGCTGGGCTTGCACAGCGAGGACGGGGCCGACGCCGCCCTGTTCGAGTCGCTGTTTGCCCTGATGACGGCCTCGCACGTCGATTTCACCAATTTCTTCCGTGCGCTGGGCAATTTCACCATCGACGAAGGCAGCGCCGCCAACACCGCGCTGCGCGACATGTTCATCGACCGCGCCGGCTTCGACGACTGGGCCGGCCGTTACCGCGTCCGCCTGCGCCAGGAACACAGCGTCGACAGCGAGCGCAAACTGGCCATGGACGCCGTCAACCCCAAGTATGTGCTGCGCAATTACCTGGCCCAGGTGGCCATCGACAGGGCGATCGCCAAGGATTATGCTGAAATCGACAAATTGCAGGCCATCCTGTCGCGCCCCTTCGACGAGCAGCCCGAGCACGCCGCCTACGCCGCCCTGCCGCCCGACTGGGCCAGCGACCTTGAAGTAAGTTGCTCTTCCTGAAATCGTTTTTTTGCCGTCCCCACCCAATACAGCCGCCGCGAAAGGCACCATGAACGATAAAGTCACCAAATCCGACGCCCAATGGCGCGAGATGCTCGACCCGACGCAATACCAGGTCACCCGCCACGCCGCCACCGAGCGCGCCTTCACGGGCAAGTTCTGGGATCACCACGAACACGGCATTTACACCTGCGTCTGCTGCAACACGCCCCTGTTCGAGTCCGACGCCAAGTTCGATTCCGGCTGCGGCTGGCCCAGCTATTTCAAGGCGCTCGATCCGGCCAACGTCATTGAAAAGACCGACCGTACCCATGGTATGCTGCGCACCGAGATTATCTGCGCCGTCTGCGACGCCCACCTGGGACACGTGTTCCCCGATGGTCCGCCGCCGACCGGCCTGCGCTATTGCATCAACTCGGCGTCGCTGCGCTTCGCGCCCCTGTAAGCGCCGCCGCTCTCGCTCCCGTTCACTTTGCCTTGACCATTCATGAAATTTCTCTTTGACCTGTTCCCCATCATCCTGTTCTTCGGCGTGTTCCGTTGGGGCGAGGGAAACCAGGATGCCGCCCACGGCCTGGTCCAGCAGTACCTGGGCCCACTGATCTCCGGCGGCGGCGCCACCGCGGCGCAGTCGCCCATCATCCTCGCCACCGTGATCGGCATCATCGCCACCCTGCTGCAGATCGGCTATCTGCTGATCTCCCGCAAGAAGGTCGATGGCATGCTGTGGGTGTCGGCCGCCGTCATCGTCGTCATGGGCGGCGCCACCATTTATCTGCACGATGACAACTTCATCAAGTGGAAGCCCACCATCCTGTACTGGGCGTTCGCCGCCATCCTGCTGTTCTACCAGACCGTGATGGGCAAGAACCTCATGAAAAGCGTGATGGGCGAAGCGATGAAGCTGCCCGAGCCCGTCTGGCGCACGGTGGCCTGGTCGTGGATCGGTTTCCTGGCGGCGCTGGGCTGCCTGAACCTGTTGATGGCCTTCGTCGTCTTCAAGGGCAACACCAGCGCCTGGGTCAACTTCAAGGTGTTCGGCGCCACCGGGATCTTCTTCCTGTTTATCGTGGCGATGGGTCTGATGCTGTCGAAACACATGCAGGAGGAAGAAGCATGAGCGGGCACCATCACGACCACGACCACGCCAGCGCTGACGGCGCCGGCGTGCCCGCCCGCGGCCCCCGTGCTGAGCGCATCCTGGCCCTGCTGGCCGCGCTCGACCCGGTCCTGCTCGAACTGGCCGACGAATCGCAGCTGCACGCAGGCCATGCGGGCGCGGCCTCCGGTGGCGGGCATTTTCGCCTGAAAATCGTTTCCCCTCGCTTCGAGGGCCAGAGGCTCGTCATGCGCCATCGACTCGTGTATGATTCCGTGCACGATATGATGCACACCGAAATCCATGCGCTGGCCATCACTGCGCTGGCGCCCTCGGAAGTCCGGTAAGCGCCGCTTTCAGGGTCGCTTAAGAAATCTGTTCGACAATCGTCACTCATAGCTAAAACAATCGATTCATCAGTCTACGTAACTTTTTTCCTATCAGGATCCAAACATGACTTTTAAGCCAGCCAGCCTGCTGTTAGCACTTGTTGCCATCGTTGCCGCACCATCGTTCGCCCAGAACCTCGCCGTCGTCAACGGCAAGGCGATCCCGTCGTCGCGCGCTGACGCCGTCGTCAAGCAAGTCATCGCCCAGGGCCAGCAGCCGGATTCGCCGCAATTGCGCGAAGCCATCAAAAAAGACCTGATCATGCGTGAAGTCATGATGCAGGAAGCGATGAAACAGGGCTACGAGAAAAACGAGCTGGTCAAATCGCAAATGGAGCAGGCGCGCCAGACCATCATCATCAACGCCATGGTGCGTGACTACGTGAGCAAGAATCCCGTCAAGGACGCTGACATCAAGGCCGAGTACGACAAGTTCAAGGCACAGGCCGGCGACAAGGAATTCCACGTCCGCCACATCCTGCTGGGCACCGAAGCCGAAGCTGTCGCCGTCATCGCCAAGCTCAAAGCCGGTTCGAAATTCGAAGAACTGGCCAAGCAATCGAAAGACACGGGCACCGCGGCCACCGGCGGCGACCTCGACTGGGCTACCCCGTCGTCGTTCCCGAAAGCGTTCAGCGATGCCTTCGTCAACCTGCAAAAAGGCCAGGTCGCCGAGAAGCCAGTGCAAACGCCAAACGGCTTCCACGTGGTGAAAGTGGACGACACCCGTCCGACCAAGATCCCGCCGATGGAAGAAGTCAAAGGCCAGATCGAAGAAGCGATCCAGCAGAAGAAACTGCAAGCCTACCAGGAAGCGATTCTGGCCAAGGCTAAGGTACAATAAGCGCGCCGTCGTTTGAGCGTCGCAGTACAATGAATGGACGGCGCCGCAGGGCGACGTCCATTTCGCATTTTGCAGTCCCCCTCTTTCGTTTCTATAGGAATCAAACATGATCTTGAAGCCAGCTACCCTGATGTTGATGACCGCCCTCGTGGCCGCCCCGGCCTTCGCGCAAAACGTCGCGACCGTCAACGGCAAGCCGATTCCCGCTGCCAAAGTCGATCAGATCGTCAAGCAGGTGGTTGCGCAGGGCAAGCAAGCGGACTCGCCGCAGCTGCGCGAAGCCATCAAGAAAGACTTGATCAACCGCGAAGTGATGATCCAGGAAGCCGACCGCCTGGGTGTGGCCAACCGTCCCGACGTCAAGATGGCGCTCGACAATGCCCGTCAAAGCATCGTCATCAACGCCATGCTGCAAGACTACGTCAAGAAAAACCCCGTCAAGGACGCGGACATCAAGGCCGAGTACGACAAGTACAAATCGCAGGTGGGCGACAAGGAATACCATGCACGCCACATCCTCGTGGCCACCGAAGACGAAGCCAAGGCCATCATCGTCAAGCTGAAAGCGGGCGGCAAGTTCGAAGAACTGGCCAAGCAATCGAAAGACGGTTCGGCCGCCAACGGTGGCGACCTCGACTGGGCTAGCGCCGCCTCCTACGTGCCGGAGTTTTCCGCCGCCATGGTCAAGCTGAACAAGGGCCAGGTCACCGACACCCCCGTCAAGACCCAGTTCGGCTACCACGTCATCAAGCTCGAAGACACGCGCGCGGCCAAGGTGCCATCGTTCGACGAAGTCAAGCAGCAAGTGGCCGAATCGATCCAGCAGCGCCGCCTGGCCACCTACCGCGACGACCTGGCCAAGAAAGCCAAGGTCCAGTAAGCCGACCGCGCCGCCGGCGCTGGTCCAATAAAAAAGCGCTTCCGAGGAAGCGCTTTTTTTATGCCTGCACGACGCCGCCATCGCGGCGGGGCCGATGCTGCCGGCCCCGCCGCGATACCGCCGGCATATCAGCCGACGAACTTGCGCGCATTCCTGAACATGCGCATCCACGGCGAATCCTCGCCCCACGCATCCGGGTGCCACGACTGCTGCACCGAGCGGAACACCCGCTCCGCGTGCGGCATCAGCACCGAGAAGCGCCCGTCCGGCGTGGTCACACCGGTCAGCCCGCCGGGTGAGCCGTTCGGGTTGAACGGATAGACTTCGGTGGCCGCGCCACGGTTGTCGACAAAGCGCATCGCCTGGTGCACGGCGGCCAGCTCGCCCGTCTGCGAAAAGTCCGCATAGCCTTCGCCGTGGGCGATGGCAATCGGCGCCTGCGTGCCGGCCATGCCGGCAAAGAAAATCGACGGCGAATCGAGCACTTCGACCATGCCGAAGCGCGCCTCGAACTGCTCGGACTTGTTGCGGGTGAACTTCGGCCACGCGTGCGCGCCGGGGATCATCGACTTCAGATTGCTCATCATCTGGCAGCCATTGCACACGCCCAGGCCGAAGGTATCGGCGCGCTGGAAGAAGCGGGCGAACTGCTCGGCCAGCAGGGCGTTGAACAGGATCGTCTTGGCCCAGCCTTCGCCGGCGCCCAGCACGTCGCCGTAGGAGAAGCCGCCGACGGCGATGACGCCGTGGAAGTCGTCCAGGCTGGCGCGGCCGGCGATCAGGTCGCTCATGTGGACGTCCACCGCAGCAAAGCCCGCCTGGTGCATCACCCACGCCGTTTCGATGTGCGAGTTGACGCCCTGCTCGCGCAGGATGGCCACGCGCGGACGGGCGCCACCGATGAAGGGGGCGGCCACGTTCTCGTTCGGGTCGAACGTGAGCACCGGCGTCATGCCGGGGTCGGTCTCGTCGAGCAGGCGCGCGTATTCGGCGTCGGCGCAGGCGGGGTTGTCGCGCAGGCGGGCGATGCGCCAGCTGGTGTCGCTCCACAGGCGGTGCAGGGCGCTGCGCGGCTGGCTGTAGATCACCTTGGCGTCGCGCGTCAATTCCACCACGCCGCGCTCGTTCGGTTTGCCGATGATGTGACTGCAGGCGCCCAGCTGGTGCGCGCGCAGCACGTTCATCACCGCGCTCTTGTCCTGTTCGCGCACCTGCAGCACGGCGCCCAGCTCTTCGCTGAACAGGGCCGCCAGCGTCAGCGCATTGCGCCGCTCGCCCACCTGCCCTGCCCAGTTCTTGGCGTCGCCCCAGTCGGCGGCGTGTTCATCGCCCATCGCCAGGATGTCGAGGTTGACGGACAGGCCGGCGCGGCCGGCGAAGGCCATCTCGACCAGGGTGGCGAACAGGCCGCCGTCCGAACGGTCGTGGTAGGCCAGCAGCATGTCGTCGGCATTGAGCGCCTGGATCGCGGCGAAAAACGCTTTCAGGTCGTCGGCGCTGTCGACGTCGGGGGTGGCGTCGCCCAGCTGGCCCGTCACCTGCGCCAGCGCCGAGGCGCCCAGGCGGTTCTTGCCGCGTCCCAGGTCGACCAGGATCAGCGTGGTGGCGCCAAGGTCCATGCGCAGCTGCGGCGTGAGAGTCTTGCGGATATCGAGGACGGGCGCGAACGCCGAGACGATCAGCGACACGGGCGAGGTGACGGCCTTGGCGTCGCCCTTGTCCTGCCAGGTGGTGCGCATCGACAGCGAGTCCTTGCCGACCGGGATGCTGATCCCCAGCGCCGGGCACAGCTCCATGCCGACCGCCTTGACGGTGTCGAACAGGGCCGCGTCCTGGCCTGGCTGGCCGCAGGCGGCCATCCAGTTGGCCGACAGCTTGATGTCGCCGATCTGGCCGATGGCGGCGGCGGCGACGTTGGTGATCGCCTCGCCCACCGCCATGCGGCCCGAGGCGGGCGCATCGATTACCGCCAGCGGGGTGCGCTCGCCCATCGCCATCGCTTCGCCCAGGTAGCCTTCGAAGCTCATGGCGGTGACGGCGCAATCGGCCACCGGCACCTGCCACGGTCCCACCATCTGGTCGCGCGCGGTCATGCCGCCCACGCTGCGGTCGCCAATGGTGATCAGGAAGGACTTGTCGGCCACCGAGGGCAGCAGCAGCACCCGTTCGGCCACCTGGGCCAGATCGAGCCCGGTCAGGTCGATCGGTGCGAAGCGCGTGTGCAGGTGGACCACGTCGCGCTGCATCTTCGGCGGTTTGCCCAGCAGGACGTCCATCGGCATGTCGACGGGGTCGTTGCCATTGAGCGGATCGACCAGCTTGAGCTGGCGCTCTTCGGTGGCGACGCCGACGGCGGCGAACGGGCAGCGCTCGCGCGCGCACAGGTCGGCGAACAGGGCCAGGTCGGCCGGCGCGATCGCCAGCACGTAGCGCTCCTGCGATTCGTTCGACCAGATCTCTTTCGGCGCCATGCCCGATTCTTCCAGCGGCACCTTGCGCAGGTCGAAAATCGCGCCGCGCCTGGCGTCATTGGTAATTTCAGGGAAGGCGTTCGACAGCCCGCCCGCGCCCACGTCGTGGATCGAGATGACGGGATTGTGTTCGCCCATCTGCCAGCAGGCGTTGATCACTTCCTGGGCGCGCCGCTCCATCTCGGGATTGCCGCGCTGGACCGAGTCGAAGTCGAGATCGGCGGTGTTGGCGCCGGTGGCCATCGACGAGGCGGCCGAGCCGCCCATGCCGATGCGCATGCCGGGGCCGCCCAGCTGGATCAGCAGGCTGCCGACGGGGATGTCGTTCTTGTGGGTGTGGCCGTCGGCGATGCTGCCGATGCCGCCGGCGATCATGATCGGCTTGTGGTAGCCGTAGACGGTGTCGAGCGCGCCGGCGCTCAGGGGGCCGACGTTCTGCTCATAGCTGCGGAAGTACCCGCCCAGCACGGGGCGGCCGAATTCGTTGGAGAACGCCGCGCCGCCCAGCGGGCCGTCGATCATGATCTGCAGGGGCGAAGCGATGCGCTCGGGTTTGCCGTAGTTGACGGCGTCAGTGGCGCCGGCGGCGGTCACGCTGGCCGCGTTTTCCCACGGCCGCACGGCGTCCGGCAGATACAGGTTCGACACCGTGAAGCCGGTCAGGCCCGCCTTCGGCTTGGCGCCGCGGCCGGTGGCGCCTTCGTCGCGGATTTCGCCGCCGGCGCCGGTGGAGGCGCCCTGGTAAGGCGAGATCGCGGTGGGGTGATTGTGGGTTTCCACCTTCATCAGCGTGTGCGTCAGTTCCGTGGCGGGCGCGTATTCGTGGCCAGGGCCGCGCGGATAGAAACGGGTGACGGCGGCGCCCTCGATGACCGAGGAATTGTCGCTGTAGGCGACGATGGTGCCGCGCGGGGCCAGCTGGTGGGTGTTCTTGATCATCTGGAACAGCGACTTCGCTTGCGCCTGGCCGTCGATGGTCCAGTCGGCGTTGAAGATCTTGTGGCGGCAATGCTCGCTGTTGGCCTGCGCGAACATCATCAGTTCGACGTCGGTGGGATTGCGCTGTACGCGGGTGAACGCTTCGGCCAGGTAGTCGACTTCGTCAGCCGACAGGGCCAGGCCCAGCGCCGTGTTGGCGTCGTCGAGCGCCGCTTTGCCCAGGCCAAGCAGGTCGACCGAGGCCAGTGGCTTGGCCTCGAGTTCGCGAAACAGCAGCGCCGCCTGGTCGGCGTGGCGCAGCACCGATTCGGTCATGCGGTCGTGCAGCAGCGCGGTCACGAGCGCCAGTTGATCGGTGTCGAGCTCGCGTACCGCGCCCAGCTTGGTGCCCAGCAGGCCGCCCTTGAGCGCGACCGTGTAGGCCACGCCCCGTTCGATGCGCACGATGTGCGCCATGCCGCAGTTGCGCGCGATGTCGGTCGCTTTCGAGGCCCACGGCGAGATCGTGCCGAAGCGGGGGATGACGATGAATTGTTCGTGCGCGCCACCGTCGAGGGGCGCGGCGGCCGGCTCGCCGTAGGTCAGCATCGCTGCCAGGCGCGCCTGGTCGTCGGCGGACAGGTCGGCGCGGCTATCGACGAAATGCAGATAGTGGGCCTGCACCGCGACCACGGCGGGCGCGACGGCCTGCAGTTGACCGAGCAGGCGTTGGTTGCGGAAGGCGGACAGGGCGTTTGAACCCGGCAGTATCAACATAATGAAAGTCTTGGTTGACGCAGCATGGCTGCTGGTTGAAGGTCGTGGTGACGCCGATGGCGCTTCGGCGCTTTCCCCTGGGCCGACATTATACCCCGAGCCCACCGCCTTCACCTGCGCCCTGCCCCGCCCTGATCGCATGCAATGACCTTGTGAGGCGCAGGCAAAATAGCGTATCGTGCAACTTCGCGCGGGGCGCGCATGCGGATGGGCCGCGCGCGCCCGCCGTCAACCTGGTGAGCGATGCAAGATAACAGCCAATTAAGCAGTCAACTGAGCGTGCTGGTGGTCGATCCGAACCCCGGCATGCGCGCCAGCCTGCACAATCTGCTGACCCAGTCGGGCATCAGCAAGATCGAATTTGCCATCAGCGCCAGCACCGCCATCAAGCAGCTGGGCCGGCGCAGCTACGACGTGGTGCTGTGCGAATACGACCTGGGCAGCGGCGCCGACGGCCAGGACGGCCAGCACCTGCTGGAAGACCTGCGCCATCACAAGCTCATTTCGAACCGCTCGATCTTCATCATGCTCACCTCGGAAGCGACCTACGGCAAGGTCGTCAGCACGGCCGAACTGGCGCCCACCGACTACGTCCTGAAGCCGTTTACCATCGAGGTGCTCAGCAAACGCATCGAACGGGCGCTCGACCGCCGCGCCGCGCTGCTCGACGCGCACCGCCTGATCGACGAGGGCAATCTGCGCGAGGCGGCCAGCCTGTGCGCCGCCGGCGCGGCCAACGGGCGCCACGGCGCCGATTTCGCCCGCCTGCGCGCCGAGATCCACGTGGCGCTGGGCGACCTCGAAGGCGCGGTCGTGCAATACCACGCGCTGCTGGCCGAGCGCCCGCGCGGCTGGGCCTCGCTGGGGCTGGCGCGCGCGCTGGCTGGCCAGGCCCGCCACGCCGAAGCGGCCACGCTGCTCGACGATCTCGTCACCAGCAATCCCCGCCTGATGGCCGCCTACGACCTGCTGGCCGACTGCCACACGGCGCTGGGCGCACCGCAGCGGGCCCAGCGCATCCTGCAGGACGCGTTGGCGATCTCGCCGCACCTGGTGCGGCGCCTGCGCCAGCTGGGCGAAGTGGCGCTGGAGGCGGGCGATGTGGCGCTGGCCGAAAAATCGTTCCGCCAGGTGGTCGCGCGCGCCCGCCACTCCGAGTTCCGCGATCCCGAAGACCACGTCAACCTGGTGCGCGCGCTGGTGCGCAAGGGCGAGCAGCAGCAGGCCGGCGGCGTCATCCGCGACCTGGAAAAATCGCTGCGCGCCGGGCTCGGGGTCGATGCCTGCAAGGCCTACTCGAACGCGCTGCTGTTCGAGGCGGCCGGCGACGCCCCCGCCGCCGGCGCGGCGCTGCACGCGGCGGTGCTGGCGGCGGTGCAGGAAGAGGCGCTGTCGGCGAAACTGAAAATCAGCCTGGCGCACAGCTGCCTGCGCCACCGGCTCGACGACGGCGCCTCGCAGGTGGTGCTGTCGATGCTGACGACGGCCGACGGCGCCCTGTCGGCGTCGCAGGCGCAAGCGCTGTTCGCCAACGCCGGGCGCGCCGACCTGGCCGACGGCATCGGCCGCCAGCTGGGCCAGCAGGCGCAGGACCTGGTCGGCGTGGCCGCCGAAAAAAGCCGCGACGGCGACTGGCGCGGCGCCGTCCAGACCCTGCTGCAAGCGCGTCTGAAGTCGCCCGCCAGCGTGGCGGTGACGGTGGCGGCGGTGGCGGCGATCCTGCGCCAGCTCGACGAACTGGGCTGGGATCACGCGCTGGCCGACCGGGCCGCCCTGATGCTCGACGCGGTGCACAAGAGCGAACCCGCGCATGCCCAGCTCAAGGGCCTGCAGGACGAGCATGCCCGGGTACGGCGCAAGTACGGCATCGCCACCCAGGCTTGACCTGGTCCAGTTCCATGGCGCACGCCAGGACCATCGGGCTGTCGCGCGAGCGCCTGGACCGGGCCGGCGCCGAAACACGCGTGCTCGACCCCGTCCGGCAACATGCAGCAACATGCGGCAACATGCAGCAGCAAGCCTGCCTGGCACCTTGAGGGCATCGACCAGCGTTGCAAGCTGATCCGCAAGCGATCGCCGTCTTGGGCACCATCGCCACCGCCATCGTCGTCATCGGGATCGTGACCAAACTCCATGGCCTGTGCGCCTGCGGGCGAACCATGCACGTGGCGTCCTGGTCGGGCAGCGCGCCACGACTGGCACGGGAAATGCCAGCCAGCCACGGGCAAGACGTCACGGATGTTGCCGATGCGATGATTTTCACCGTGTCGAAGAATTTTACATATTAGAGTTTTTACTTGCAGAGAAGAACGGCAAGTGCTTGATTATAATAACTAACAATTGCTTGGCATGGGTATTGCTTAGTGAGACACACCTAACCACTCTTCCTTGATACCATGTCCTCTCTCACAAAAAAATTGTTTTTGATCGCCGCCGTTTGCCTGACGAGCGCCGCCCACGCCGCCCCCCTCCTGATCACCAACGGCGGGTTTGACGGTAGTGCCAGCGGCTGGTCGCTCGGTGGCGGTTGCGCCGCCGCAGTCTATGCGAACGGCGGAAACGGCACCGGCTACGTCGCGCTTAATTCTTGTGGCGAAGCCAACACAGACCCGTTCGCGAGCCAGACCGTGTCGGGCTTGACGATCGGCAAGACCTATACCTTGTCATGGGACCAGCGTCTCGGCGAAGTGTACAGTGGCTATGGCTTTGGCAAGAGCTTCGGCGTGTTCCTGGGCGCCGACGGTGGCAACGCCCTCTTCACCAATGAACTTTCGAGTACCGCTTGGGCGCGGTTTTCGGCCAGCTTCATCGCCGCCGCCACGGAGCAGCAACTGACCTTTGCCGCCGAACTCGATCGGCGCACCACGGGCGTGAGCGTGACTACCGACGTTTCTTACGACCTCGACAATGTGGCCTTGACCGAAACCAGCGTGCCGGAACCAGCATCGCTGGCCCTGCTGGGACTGGGCCTTGGCGGCCTGGCATTCGCGCGCCGCAAGCCGGTCTGAGCGGTGAGCGCGCAAGGCGCTCACCCTGCCCCGAAGATGCCGCTCAGCCCAAGGTGAGCGGCATTTTTTTTGGCGCTTTCACCGTTACCGTGAAAGCCCATTAGCGTAAGCACGCACCATCCAAGCCCACCCCGCGATGGGTTCGAGGCGAGCGCCGGGTCCGACCCCTCGTTTCGGCGCTT
>NZ_JAFCXL010000026.1:0-52125 GCF_049898325.1 Massilia sp. DWR3-1-1
ACCTGACCGGCGACTACCTGTGGCACGACAGCGCCAAGATCGGCGTCGGGAAATTCAGGCCGCTGCGTCCGCTGCCCAAGTCTTAACGTACTTTAAATTCCGTTTTCTGAGACGATCCCAGGCAGAGGCGGCAGAACAACAACACGCCGAACAGCGCAAGCGCACGGCCGAGGAAGTCCACCGCACGGCCGAACGCATGACCAAGGCCGAATCGGAGCGCGACCAAGCCCGCACAGCGGCGGCAGCGGCCCGCGAAGAAGCCGCCGGCCTGCGCGGCCAGCTGGAAGCCACCAAGACCCAAAACGAGGCCATGCTGAACGCCTTGAAGCCGGCCGCAGCACCAGCGGCGCTAGAGGAACCGACCAAGCCGGCACCGCCGCCGAAACGTGGCAAGAACTGACCAGGGCGCGCGCATTGGCGACAGCATAGGCGCCTAGCGCGCGTCGATCGGTCACCAACGTGGCGCCGGCACTGGCGACGGCCACGCCACCTGGCCAGCTGCGGTTTGTCACCAACGACCGACCCGGCCGCATACAGCCGTTGCGCCTGTGGATAACCCTGTGATAAGGAAAAGTTATCCACGCTGAATCTGTCTTGCGCGTAAGCTTTTGATTCTAAATTGAAAATGTTCCTTATCCACAGAATGGCACGCTGAATCTGTCTTGCCGGCCGCGCTGAATCTGTCTTGCGCTCGCGCTGAATCTGTCTTGCCGGTTGATTTTTTATTGCGTGCATGTGCTTGATTCTAACTGGAAATTTGCCATCGCGAAGCCCTGCCCCCTGTAGGTTTTTGCCGTTAGGTTTTTTTCCTTTAACTCTTACCCTAGTAGAAAAGCAACCCCGCGTTGTGGACAACGCAAAGGCACCGCTTGCCAGCGGCCAAGAACAAACCCGCCTACCCTCCGGGCTTCGCCCTCCGCCCCGCCGCTTCGCGCCGGCCTGCGGTGGACGAGCCACCGCAAATACTGGATGCCCTACGGGCATAGGGTTAAACAGCCGACGGAACCACCGTCACCAGCTGCGATAAGGTCACCGGCCTGCCCAGGACAAGAGCAACAGCACAACCATAGTTGGATGCCCTGCGGGCATAACCCCGGAAAACACCGAGGCCACAGCGGCTACCGAGAATGACCCGGCACCAGCTCGAACCCACCCTTCGGCCGGAAGCCGGCCGGCCCTGCCAACATCATACCCAAGCGACAGCACGACGCGACGGTTTCTCAAAAGCGTCTACAGGAAGGTGGTTTGCCCCTGCCCCGTTTCGTTCGCGGAAGCCACGGGAAGGCACCGCCAAGGCGATTGCGTCGATGAGTCGATACCACCGGCACCCTTCGCACCCGGCCGCCTCAAAACGCTTAGATTCGCGTTTGCTGTCTCATTGCTATGGTTTTGCGCTATCGGGTGTAAGGAATCCGCCTAGACGCTGGGCGTGGAAGGATTGTTGCGGCGTGATAATTATAAATTCATTGTTATATTTTGTTTTATTCGTGTTGATTATTTTGTTTTATAGGTGTTATACTTTGTTGTGGTCAGCGTTTTGGCCGCCCACCTCACCTCACAGGAGATACGCCATGCAAAAGAACATCTTTGTCGGAAACCTCGCCAAGTCGGCCACGCTGACCGGCGCCGGCGACCGCGCAGTAGCCAGGTTCACGCTGATCGCAAACGAGTACGCCGGAAAGGATCGCGAGAGCGGCGAGGTCCGCGAGCGCTCCGTCGCAATCCAGTTCACCGCGTTCAGGGCGAAGGCCGAGGCCATCGTCAAGAATGCCATGAAGGGCGATCAGCTGATTGTCGATTATCGGGTCGAGAACAACGACTACGAGAAAGACGGGGAAACGGTCTACGCCCACAACTTCATTGTCGAGGATTTCCAGTTCGGCGCCCCAGGTAAGGCCAAGCGGGAACAATTCTCACATGGGACGGGTAACTGATCTATGAGCCTTCCCGCCCAACGAATGGACGCTGCATTATTTGATTCGGTGGCAGTTAAGTGTAAATGGTCTGAACGTTCTTTGGGAGTCGCAAAATTGTTGATCGTTGAAGGTGTGCCGCTGTCGGAAGCGGCGGCGGCACACCAGATGTCACCGCAACAAGCGAACGTCATTCGCGGCCGATTTCTCGCCAAGGCCGATAAGCATCGTGTCGAGGAATTCATGGCACGCGAAAAACCAAAGCTGTCCAGCACTGCACTTGAACCGTTTTCAGCGGAAATTAAGACCCTACGAGAGAAGGGTTACACCATCGAACAAATCGTTGTTTTCCTCAAGGAAAACGGAATTTCCACCTCACCGACGACCGTGCGCAATTATTTAAGGAACATCACGACATGAAAACTCTAGTTCTCGCGAATCAAAAAGGCGGCGTCGGAAAATCGGCCATTGTAGTCCAGCTGGCCTACTACCTTCACCTGTTGCTCAATCTGCGGGTGCTGGTCATCGACTTGGATCACCAGCGGAACACGACCAATCCAATCCGCAACGGTAAGCTGGCGACCGTCTCGCAAATCCCGTCAAGCAGCATATTGTTGAAGAAAGTTAGCGGCGTGGAAGATGCGGCGTTCGTGCTTTTGGCCGGCGACAATACCGAGCTTTTGAAGATGGAGAAGCAAGCTGCCAACCATAATATTTTTGCCAGCAACCTTCAAGCCTTCTTGAAGTCGGTTGACGGCGATTTCGATGTCTGCCTGATCGACACGAACCCCAACCCGGACATTCGCCAACTGGCGGCGCTGGTCGTAAGCGATTTCGTGCTGTCGCCTATCCAGCTGAATCAAGAGGCCATCGACGGTATCGGCGACCTCTTGAATCATGAAAATATCGGCATCCGGAAAATTCAGGCGACCATCAATCCGACCTTACAGTTTATCGGCATCCTGCCAAACCTTGTCGAGCCGACGCCGTTCCAGCGCGACAATCTTCGGGAGTTGTCGGCGCATTTCGCCAAGCTGCTGATTCCCATGAACCCCGGCTTTGCCGCCATAAAGAAAACTACTGCCGTTCCAGAGTCCCAGGCCGCCGGCGTGCCAATCTGGAAATTGGGCAAAACCAGCGGGCGCGACGCATGGACGCAGATCAAGCCTGTATTCGAGAAAATCGCTACCACTATGGGAGTTATGTAATGGCACTTGACCTATCCGCCCTGGAAGAAAAACCCTCAACACAAGGCGCTGTATCGCCATCTGGCAAGCCGCTTGATCTTTTGATTTCCGATGTCGAGGAAGACCCGGAACAGCCCCGCAAGGAGTTCACCGAGGAAGCAATGCAGGACATGATCGCGAGCATCAAGGCGCGGGGAGTCAAGACGCCTGTGTCTGTGCGGCCGCATCCAACCAAGCCGGGCAAGTGGATGCTGAACTACGGCGCGCGCCGCTATCGCGGTTCAATCGGCGCCGGCAAGGAAACCATCCCGGCGTTCGTTGACGAGGCACACGACGACTACGACCAAGTAATCGAAAACATTCAACGCGACGACTTGAAGCCGATGGAGTTGGCATTGTTCATCAAGCGCAAGTTGGATGCCGGCGACAAGAAAGGCGTCATTGCAAAACGCCTGGGCAAGGATGCCGCCGCGATCACGCGCCACATGGCGCTGATTGACCCGCCCGCGTGCATCGAAGAAATCTACATCACCGGCAAATGCGTCTCGCCGCAAACACTATCCGACCTCCGCAATTTGCACGAAAAATATCCGGAGCAGGTGGAGGCATGGTGCGGCACTTCTGATGACATCACGCGAAACACCGTGTTGGTATTGGGCGATACGTTGAAGGGCAAGAAACCGCCGACGCCCTCCCCCGCTGCCGATGGCGAAAGTTCGGCCGGATTTGTTCATGAACAAATTTCCGGCGCGGCTTCCGGCGGCGACGCTGGCGACGGCGCACCCCCGGCCGGCGGCACCGCCAGCGAGGCAGGCAAGCCACCGAAGGAAAGACCAGCGGCGAGCGGCGCCGACAAAGGCAACGAGGCACCGGGCGAACCCGATCACGGCGAACTGACCAGCTGGCCGAAAGGGCGGGCCGTATCCGACCCGGAGCGCATGAACAAGCCGCTATTGCTGGTCGAGATCGACGGGCGCGCCGCAGCCGTTCTCTTGAATCGTCGGCCAAGCGCTGCCGGCCTGATTCGCGTGCGCTACGAGGATGGCGGCGGCGATGCAGAAGTAGAAGCCGGCCTGTGCAAAATCAACTTGCTTGTCGAGTCGGAGAAATAACATGCGCCGCGCTGTTAGAAACGGGATCGGTGGAATACTTGCCGTTGGTCTTGTACTTGCGTTCGTTGTCGGTAGACGGCGGGCGCAAGCAGCCGCGCCGGCCGAATCATGCACATTGACCTTTTCGGGAAATGCTCAATTGCGCGACGTGCCAGTAGCCCGGACGGAAACCCAACAGAGCAAAGGACTATCCGGCCTGGATGCGGTCGGCGCCGGCATGCTTTTCAGCTGGGACACACCGGCGCCGCGTGTCTTCTGGATGCACAACACCCGCGTTCCGCTGTCGATAGCGTTTCTCTCGTCGGACGGCCAAGTTTTCGCCATCGAGGATATGCAACCCAACACAGACACCTATCACTTGTCGGGCGGGCCGGCCCTGGATGCCCTGGAACTGTCCCAGGGCGAATTTGAACTCCACGGCATCGGAGTCGGGTCGAGATTGATCCGACGCGAATGCAAAGCGATTGCCACCTAGCCCTTGCGCGCGGGGTGACAGCACAAGCGGCCCGAAGGGCAAAATCTTTGCACAGCATCGAAGTCGGTGGTGGATTTTGAAGTAACTCTTCTTCACAGCGATACGGATCGGAGCGGGAGCGACTAGCATGCAAAGTTTTAGCGGGCAGTCCGTGGCCGGCCTTCCTACCGCTGCGCCTCACGTCCACCACAGACCCCACTCATGCAAAACCGCTTTTGATCTTGGCGGGAGCAGGCCGCCGATGCTATGCGTAACCGCTGGCCGCTTTTAAAGTTGGCGGCAGCAAGGCCGCCGAGGTAATTTTGTCACCGCTTGCCGTGCCGGTTTTTCGTCCCGTTCAAATTCACATGCGAAATCGCAAGCGCAGTGCGAATAGTCGCTTCCGAAATCACGTTTCTTGTCCCACGAGCTTTACAACGTTTGTTCATGAACAAAAGTGTGAGGGGGTGAGGACTATTGCAGGATAGGCTAATCGCCGGTATAAAGTGCGCACATAGCGCCCACTTGGTGCCCCCTCACCCCTTTTCATGAGGCTTTGGATTGTCATGGATAAACGCAGTCGTGCTATGAACATCCATCTAGGGGCGGACTTAAAAGACCGCTGGGCGGCCTACTGCTCGAACCTCGGGAAGACACCAGGGGCGGCGATAAAAGAGGCCATCGAACAGCAGCTGGAAAAGGCCGAACGTTTTCCGCCGGTAAAAACGTACCGCCAGACGCGGGAGGTGGCCGACGCCGAACCGAAAGTGCGGTTCGAGATACTACTGACGCAATCCGAAAAAGCGGCTGTACTCGAACGGTCGAATCTGGAACGATGTTCACAACGGCGCTGGATCGTTGACGCGATCCGGGCCGGGCTGACCAACGAGCCACAATTCGGCATGACTGAAATCGACGCCCTGGGGGAGTCGAACTACCAGCTGCTTTCCATCGGCCGCAACTTGAACCAGATTGCGCGCAAGCTTAACGAGGGGCACCGGGAGCCTGTCGCCGTTGAATTGATCGAGGGCTTGCGCACGATTATCGACAAGCACACCGATATCGTCAGCGCCGCGATCCGGGCCAGCCTGGAAAGGTGGAACATCGAATGACCAAGAAAATCATCGACGGTATCCTCAAGGATTGGGGCGAGCGCCTTTACTATTCGCCCGTCAAGGGGCAGAAGGGCAAGAACATACGCAGCGGCGGCGCCAGGAAGCCCGCCACGGCCGCGCCGAAGCCGAGCGCACCGGCGACAAGGGAAAAGGTTGCACGCACGGCCAAGAAGGTGCCCGAGGTCATGGTGAAGATTTCCGGCGGCGGCAAGAACATGCAGCACATCAAAGCCCACATGGATTACATATCGCGCAACGGTGAACTCGAAATCGAAGACGAAAATGGCGATGTCCATCTTGGCAAGGAAGCGGTACGGGACGTGCGCGACGCCTGGGCCAAAGGCAAAATAGGCATCCCCTACGAAGGGGAAAAGCGGAAAGAGGCGTTCAACATCATTCTGTCTATGCCGGCCGGCACGGACAGGCAGGCGGTCAAGGATGCCGCGCGCGCCTTCGCCATCGGCCAGTTCAGCAATCACCAATATCTTTTCGCGTCCCACGAGGACGAGAAGCATTCGCATGTTCATCTTGTGGTCAAGGCGGTCGATCACGACGGGATTCGCCTCAATCCACGCAAAGGGGATTTGCAGTATTGGCGCGAGCAGTTCGCGGAAAATCTACGGGATCACGGCATTGTGGCGAACGCCACGCCGCGCAAGGTCAGGGGGATCGTGCGCAAGCCCGAAAAACAGGCGGTGAAACATATCAATCGCGAATTCGAGGCCGGGAAGCGCAAGGCACCGGCGCGCGTCACCGAGGCTCAGCGGAACGAGGCGGCGCTAGAGGCGGCGACTGGCGTGAAGCGCGCGAACCCGGCCCAAGACAATATCAGCGCGAGTCGCAAGAAGTCGCAGAAGGCTTACGGGCAGATCGCGCGCGCCTTAGTGACTGGCGGCCCGGAAGACAAACAGCTTGCCCTGGACGTAACGCGGTTCGTGCAGCAAATGCCAGCTATCCGAACGCAGCATCAGGAGCTTGTCGAGAGCGAGCGCAAGCGCTTGGAGCGCGAGGCCGCGAAGCAGGTCACCCAGGAGCAGGGCAGGGCGGTTCCCGGCATCGACAAGACGCGCTGACAAGAAAAAAGCGCGGCGAGCCGCGCTTTCATATCGTGCTGGCGCCACTGTCAGCGCTGATTGGTGCCGGCGTTCCTGGCCGCATCCTCGGCCGCGATCCGCGCTTCGTATGCGGTCAACTCCGCGCTGTAGCTATCCGCATCAACCCAGCGCCCGCCGCGTTCCACGCTCCCCAGGTAGACGGGCGGTTTCAAATCGGTGTTGACGTTGCCGGCGTAATTCGAGCAATAGTCGGGCAAACGGTTCGACACGGTATAACCATTGCCATCGTCGGCGCCATCGCGCCACACCATCAAGGCCGAATTGAGCGCGGCCGTATCACAACGGCCGGCGCCGTTCGTGATCGCGTCCACAAGGCCACTCATGTTCTGATCCTGCGTCGCGGCCGGGCACATCTTCAAGAAATTCTTCCTGGCTTTCAGAGTGTCGGATGGTTTGCGCTTCGTGATGTTGAAATATCGCCGGATCGACGGCGCGCATTCGCTCGGCCGGCTGCCGGTGGACAAGCACAAAATCGCCTCGCAAGCGAGCTTGGTATCGCCGCTGTATTCGTTGTCGGCGGCGCCGGCCGACCAGCTGGCGCACGCGGCAATTAGTGCTATGGATGACGCGATAATCTTCTTCATGACAATTCCTTATAGGGGCGACGAGAAAAATTCGATGTCCACACGGCGGTTTTTGGCGCGGCCCCCAGGCGAAATGTTATCGCTGGTGTAGTCGCCCGCCGATACGTAATTCACTGAAATAATCCCTGCTGGGACACCGTGACCAACAAGAAATTCTTTTGCCGCCAAGGCCCGTTTCATGGCGACGAGCGTATCCGCATCGCTCGGCCGCTTGCCGTCCGTGCGTCCGCGAATTTCGATACGTGTCGCGCCGCGACGCAGCGCGAGTAGTTCGGCCGACTGATCGCGGGTGGCATCGAATTTCGTCACGTTGTACGGGAACAGCACGGACACGACACGCGAAACCGGCGCCGCCTGGACGGCCACCGGCACCGGCGCCGGCCGCTCGCGGGCTTTGTCGCGCGCCTCGGCGGCGACGGCTTGGCCGGCGAGGGCCGAGGCCGTCGCCGTCGTGTTTATAGCCTTGCGCTCGTCGCCGTCCACCGTGGGCGGTTTGGGAGGCGACGAGCAGGCGACGAGCGCCGCAAGGCTCGATAGAATGACCAATTTACGAATTTGTAACCTCCGTGATATGAAGTATTGGTAATCCAAGATTATATATCTTGGCTTCTTCCGCACAATCAATTTGGCGCTGAAATTGTCTTGCGATGTCAACGCCCGAACAACAGTCCGCCGGCGCCGCTGGCCGCTGGTGACAGATCGGCGCACCAGGTGCGCCGTATCTGTCACCAGCGGGAAGGGCAGGGCGGCCACGCGGGAAAGTCTCAATGGCGACGACCGGCGCCGGCGCGCGGCGCCTGGCCGTCACCAACACCTTTTTGGTGACACAGATCCGCGCTCGAGGCGGCCGCGGTGTCACCAAAGCTGACGCTGAAAACGAAAATCGCCTTAATAATCAAGGCGATTCTCGCTTTCCAAGACAGATTCAGCGCGACGAGAAAAGGGCGGAACAGCACGTCATTCCGCCCTGATCGGTTCATCGAGTGCGTTCGGCGTTGCGCTCGACCACTGGCCCGGTGCGCTCCGGTTGTGGTGCTTTCGTCGGCGCGTCCTTGTCGTACACGGCCACGGATGGCACCTTACCCACCTTGGCGCGCTCGACCAAGCGCGCATCGACCGCCGCTTTCAACGCCTGCCGTTGCGCCGGGTCTTTGACCTTCGCGTCAATGACTGCCGCCGCCACCGCTTCAACGACTTTGTGCTTGTCCGACTTCGTTACTTCCCAGGCGTTGCGATGCGTGTCGATTTCCTCCTTGCCGATGACCTTGCCCGCCTTGTCGCGCTTGTTCGCTTCCACGGTGACGGGCACATTCCCCTTGAATTCCAGATTCACGGCGTCGCCGAGCTTCGCCTTACTTTCTGCCATCGCACGCTTGAGGTCGATACCCCACACCGTTTTCTCGCCGGCCGGCGTCGCCAGCCTGACGAAGTAGCTCTGTTTTTCTTCCGGGTCGTGGTTGTACTTGGCCGATCCATGTTCAAGAACACGGCCGGCATACGCCCGCAAGGCGCTGTCGGGCGCGTGGGCCTCCGTCTCCTTGCCGGCCGCCCTGGCGGCCGGCTGGGCGCGTTCTGGTGCCTCCTGGCCCTGTTCACGCGGCTTGCGCTGGGCAGTCTCTTTTTTACGGTCAATATCTGCCATTACGTCCATGATGTCGCGGGTGCGAGGGTTGTCCCGATCACGCAAGGGCCGCTCAACAGGGGCGCGCTGCTGTCCCTGTTCGCGTGCATCGACAGTCTTCTCAACTTTGTTTTGCATTCCGCGTTCAAGACGCGCTTCGAGACTCTTCAAATCCTGTTCACTCGGCTTGAACCCCCGCACTTCGAGGCCGCGCAAACTCGCCTCCATCCACACTTCGCGCTGAAAATCTGGATGGCCGGATACCTTGAGCGTTTTCCATCCCTTCGCCTCTGCCATCGTCGCCATTGCTTTCGCAACGCGATCATCATTCGAGGCCGACACCATGCGTTCGCCCTTGTCCTTGAACGCGACCTTGCCGGGCTGATCCTTGAACAGGTATTTCGCGCCCGATACGCGAAATTGGTCATGCACCTGATCCAGCAATTCCATGCGCCGGTTCTTTTCGCGTTCCGTCAATTCGGCGGCGCCGGCCGGCGATGGGCTTGCGCCCAGGTCGTCGCGCGCGGCGGCCTCGCGCCGTTCCGCCGGTTTCTCCAAATCGACTTGCTTCGCTTCGACCGGCTTGCCGGCCCGCTCCGGATCGCGGGCCAGCTGCTCGCGCTCGAACCGCTCGCGGTCGTGCTGGCGGGCGAGCGCCGCGCGGGCCAGGGCATCGGGATCGAGCGACGCAAGCTCTTGTTCCCGCTCCGGTGCCTGCTCGACCACGTTACGTTCCTCGGGTCGATCCGGCTCTAACCGTTCCACTTCCACGGTCTTTTGCGCGTCGCGCATTTGCGCCCGCCGGCTGCTTTCCTCCGGGCTGATGCCGTTCTCGTTCACGAGGTCTTCACCGCGCAACGTTCCCTTGGCCGTGGTCTGTTCCGCGATGGCCTTCGCGTTCTTGCCGCCAACGGCGTCAATGAGCGCGTCAACGTCCAAATCCTTGAACCTCGCCACCGTTTTTACACCCATGTGAAACGACACATCGAAGCTCGCCTTGTCCCCTTCAACGAAACGCTCATAGCGGATCGAGGTCGCCGGCTTGTCGTCAATCTGGATGACGCCGTAGGCCGGGCCGCGCGCCGCCACGTCGATGACGGCCGGCGCTTCGCGCGCCTGATCGCGGTCGAGGAACGCCGGGGCGACGCGATCCTTGCCGGCGTGGTCTTCCCACGCCTTGGCCGCCTTCGCCAGATCGACCCGCGCCAGCGTCTCCAAATCGTCATGAAGACGATTATCGAGCTTGACGGCCCGCGTCGCCGGGTCTAACGCGGCCCGCTCCCAATCGGTGTTCTTGAGGCGTTCGGTCACCGATTTTTCAAGCGCTTGCATATACCCCGCCCGAAAATCCTTGTCCACGTCGTGCGAGTTCGGGAGAACCCTCACGTACCGCGTTTCGCCGTCCGGGTATTTGCCGTGAATTGCGGTGCCGGCCATGCCGCGCGCGAAATTCTGTTCCGAACTATGAACGACGTAGGGCCGCTTCGTGATATCGGCGGCGAAGAACGCCGCGCCGGCCTCCTTCGCGTCCGAGTATTGCTTTGCATCGGCGTCAACAACAATTTCAAAAGTGCTAGCCATGATTTCGCTCCTTATCGTTCGATGCCGTGGTCGGCTTGTTTCGCCTGTACCGGCGCGGGGTTCGATTGCGTCCGAGCGGTTTCCGGTTGCTTGTTGAACGCTTGTTCGGTCACGTTGCCGAGGTGCTTCATGAACGCCTCGCGCTGATTCGCGTTCTTGATGTTTTGCTTGGCGTATTCGGCCGCCTGCGCCAGGAACGCGTCGGGCTTCAATTCTTCCTTGGCCGGCGCCGGCGCCTCTTTCGGCTTGTCGGCGCCTTCGCGGTTCTTGTCCGAGTACGGATAGACCTTGGCCTTGTCGCCGGTATAGTGGATTTGCACATTGGTGTTGTTCAGCTGCCGCTTGCTGTCCAACATGCGCAATGTCGAGCCTTGCAAATCAAGCCCGTCCTTCGGATGAACGACCGCGTACAAACGGTCTTTGCCGACCGCCTGCACGAGGTACTTATCGTTGTTGAGAATGACCGGCCCGTAGTAGCTGCCGTTTTCCTTCGCCACGGACACGGATGCGCTGATTTCACGGCCCTGGCCGTCGCGCAGCCGGTTGCCCTCGGCGTCTTTCGGATTGAGTTTGTTGACGGCGTATTCCCGGATTTCCTTGGGAACGTCTTCGATCTTGCCAAGGAAAGCGCCGACGACCTTGTTACGGGCTGGGCTTTTCTTCACGTCAGCAGCCGGCGTACCGGCGGTGCGGTCATTCATGATAAGGCTCCTATAAACATCAAATATATGCGGCTCTCAACAAAGCCGCCCTTGGGCTACGCCCGCATTAATCGCCGCCGTGGCGCCGATCAAATTCAAAATGCCTTCCCTTGAGTCTTTTCCGGAGCAAGGGGCTTGTCAAGCACGCTTAGATCAAGTATTGGCGTATCTCCAATTGTTTCCGGATAGTCCGCCGGCTGTTCCATCGCATCGAGCGCGGCCAACATATCGGCTTCGTCATACATGCCGACCGCATCGTCGGCCGGCGCCGCCGCGTCCATCATGGCTGTCATTTCCTCGTCCGACAGTTGCGCCGTATTCGGCTCGTCGTCTTGCGGCGCCGGTGGCGTAACCGCCGGCGCCGGCTCGAAATACCCGTCATCGTCGTCGGCCGCGTGCGCGGCGATCACGGCGCGTTCCTCGTCGCTCGGGCCGTCGTCCGCCTCCTGATCCGGCGCGACGGCCGCCACGAGGCCGCCAGGGGCATCCACGTCGATTTTAAGAACGTTTTCAACGGTGATACTCACCGTCATGCGTTCCTCGCCGCCTTGGCCGTCGTCGTCGCCTTCGTCGGCGTCGTCCGCCGCCTCGGCATCGAGCGCCGCCAGTTCCTCATCGCTCGGCCGGTCGCCGGCGCCGTCGTCGTCGGTGTCGTCGTCGCCGGCGCTGCCGGCATCGAGCGCATCGAAAAAGTCGTTCACGAAGTTCTCGATTTGCTCCGGTTCCAAACCGGCGCCGGCCGGCACCTTGATTTTGGACGTATCGAGCGCGAGCGCGCGCAGGTCGATTCCCTTGGCGAGGTCGCCGACCGTCATCGCGCGGCTGCGCTGGTTGACGATGGCCTCGTGAATGTCGAAGTCGATGAACGGCACATAGCTGGAAAGCTCGCCGGCGCCCCATGTGGCCTCGAAGAACTCCTTCGAGGGAATGGCCTTGGCGGCGAAGCCAAGCTTGCGCAGCGCGCGCCGGATCGGCGTTTGATCGAGCGCGGCCAACGTGGGACAGACGGACTTGAACCGATCAATGAAGACGTGATCGGTGAAATACACGATCTTGTCGCACTTGATGGGCTTGGTATTCTCAAGGCTGATGATCTGCTTGCGCTGGCTCATTTCCTTGAGTTCCTGCGGCATCATCAAGGCCCGCTTTTGATCCGATTCCGACTCGCTATGCCCGCCGCCGTTCTTCCCGCCGCGCTGGCGACTCGTGCCCCTGGCCTTGAACGTGTAGGTGCCGAGCATTTCGGAATACTCGTTCGCGTCGCTTTGCTTGCGCGGCGTGTACAGGATTTGCAGCGCGTGATTGGTAATGAGCGTGCCGGCGCCTTCCTTGCCGTAGCCACGGCGCGGTTCGGCCTCGATCTGCGACGGCGACTGAATGATCGTCAACAACCGCATGCCGTAGCCGGCCATGTACGAGTTCGCCTTGTCGATGATGCCGATGCGCCCAGGAGCGGCGAATTCGTCCATCACCATTAAGCACTGGTATTTCAATTCAGGTTTGGCGAACAGCAGTTCGTCGGTGTTCAGTGTCACCAGCTGGGAGAAGAACACGTTCAGCAGCAACTCGGCCTCGGCGAGCTTGTTCGCCGGGATGCCGACGTACACCGTCATGCGCTGCTTGCGCACCTCGCGCAAGTCGAAATCGTTCGCCGATGTCGCGGCATCGACAATCGGGCTTGTCCACAGCGTCAGCGGCGTGTTGAAGGACGCCATGATGCTCGACAGCGTGTTATCCGATGTCATCATGAAGCGGTTCAGCGCATCGACACATTCCATTGTCAGCATCGGCTCGCCGACGCCATCCCATTTTTCCAGCGGAACCAAGCGGCGTTCCACGTCGAACTTGACATGCTTGCCGAGCGCCTTGAGCGATTCTTCGATTTGGTTGAGTTCCGCCTTGGCGGCGTTTTCGACCAACATGCAGGGAAGGTCATCGAGCAGGTTTTCCGCATCCTCTTCGCTGGCGTCGCAGATTTCCATGATGACGTTGAGGGCTTCGTCGCGATCCGCCTTTTCCCCGATTTCGGTCAAGCTGATATCGCCGTATTCGCGATAATTGCGCTCGTTGATGATGCCCTGCAAATAGGTCTTGATCGGCTTGCCCTTGCCCGACGACTGGCGAAGCAACTCGCCCATCGTTCGCGGCAACGCGGGCGTCTCGCACAGGTACAACGCCAGCCCCAGGAACAAGTTCCTGGCCGCGTCGTCAAAGAAAGCGTCCTTGCCGGCGCCAGGATAAAACGCGTAGCCTTGCGCCAGAATTTCCGTGACCCGCAAGCGCGGATTGTCGCTGATGTAGCCGAGGCAGTTGTAACGATGCGTCCGGCCGTCTTCGGCGAACGGGTTCCACAAGAAAACCTTTTGGCCGTGTTCCGACCGAAACAGGGACGTGATTTTGTAGTTTTCCAGTTTCACATCAAGCACGACGGCCGACTCGCGCCAATTCATCAGGTTCGGTATGACGATCCCGACCCCCTTGAAACTGCGAGTAGGGGCCGCCAGCAGGACGAACTGCATGCCGGCGAACAGGATGAAGGTGTTGCCCCACTTTCCGACGATGATGCCGGCCTGTCCGAACAAGCCGGCCTTTTCGACTTCGCCTTTCGTGGCGAAACGCGCGTCGCCGTGTAGCGACACGGTTTCACGCATGGCCCCGATGATCGCCATGAGCACGACGCCGTAGCACACGACGGCCGCCACAATGCCCGACACCTTGAGCCGCTTGGAGATTACGGGATTGTCTTGGTAGAAGTGCCAGAACGTCCACCACGTCGAGAAGTCCGTCTTGCCGAACGGATTCGCCTTGCTGAACAGGAAGAACAGGAACCCGGAGAGCCAGACCACGCCCACCGTGGCGACCGCGACCGCGATGATTCCCAACACCCATTTAAGCCACTTTGGCATTTCCATGACCGTTTCCTTTATCGGTTTGGTGACAACCCGGGCAACCAGGTTGTCGTTATTTGTCGCCAAGCTGCGCCGGATATGGTGACGGCCGCGCCACCTGGCCAGCTGCGGATTGTCGCCAGTGGCCGGCCTTTGGCGACAGCGCCGCGCGATCGATGCGTGCCGGCTGTCGCCAACACAGAAGAAAGGCGGCCACGCCCTACGCCGAACGCGCCCGGACAACAAGCCTGTCCGCCCACGCCCTCCGGGTTGCCTTCGGCAATTCTCTGTCGAGAAATCAGCCTACTTACTCCGTGGGGGCCGGTGCCCGCTTCTTCATCGGGTCGTACCATATTTTCGTGATGTGCCGGCCGGCGTCGCTGTGAATGTCGTTGTGGATATGTACGACGACATCAACGACGAGATACAGGAGGCGACGGATGACGGGGTAGGGCAGCATCCGGCCCTGCCGGTTTTGCAACACCATCAAGGCCAGCCGCTCGAACGTCAGATCGGGCGAACCGGCGTGGCAGCTGGTGATGCTGCCGCCGTGGCCCGAGGCAGCGACGTTGATGAAGTCGAACGTCTCGCCGCCCCGCAGCTCGGCGAGCAGGATGCGCGTCGGCTTCATGCGCAGGCAGCTTTTCAGCAGCGCGGCGGCCGTCACCGATGCGCTGTCTTCTTCCTTCGCCTCGCTCGGATAGAACAGGTGGACGTGATTCGGATGATTCGGCAAGAACAGTTCGGGCACGTCTTCAATCGTGATGATCCGCTGTTCGACCGGGATTTCTTGCATCAGCGCTTTCATGAACGTGGTCTTGCCCGACCCCGTTTCGCCGGCGACGACGATGACCTTTTCGAGTTGCACAGCCCGGCGCAGAAACTCCATGTACTGACCGTCGCTTTTCAGCTGAACGAGTTCTTTCTCGTCGCGGCTAAGATCGCCATCGAGCGGGCGTATGTGCTTGAAAAAGCCGTCGCTTACATAGTCGTCCAGCGTGCGCACCTTGAACGACGGTTTCCGGATCGTTATCGAATAGGTGCCATGCTCACAAGCGGGCGGCTGCACAACCTGCACCCGCTCGCCCCCTGGCAGGATCGCGGACAGGATCGGGCGAATATCCGATACGTCATTGCTGGCGAACTTGGCCGTCGCCACCGCCAGGGACTTGAGGTGCATATAGTCCAATGCCGGCACGTCGTGCCGCTCCCACTTAGTGCCGCGCTCGCACCACACTTCAAAAGGGCGGTTGACGCACACTTCGGTAATGGCCGGGTCTTCCAGCCACTGCTTCGCGAAGGTCAGAAGATGATTGACCGACGTTCCGCGATTGACCTCGCCGGTCAGGTAGTCATTGGGCTGCGACATCGTATACGCTCGAAAAGTCAAGATCGCGGGCGACGAAGATACCGACTTGCTCGCCTTGATTTTTATAAAGGGTTGGCGGAATGTTGATCGTGTTTTTCAGCGCTTCCGCCGCCATGTTTTGCGTTGCCTCGCCAGTGCTTCCGAAATTGACTTGGTTGCCACCCGAGCCACCACCACTGCCGCCGGTCAACCCGCGCGCCACGTCGTCAACGAGGCTTAGCATCAGAGCGCCCCCGAAGCGTTGCCAGAAATGGTTATCGACATAACCGGGAACGCCACCGCCGCCAAGCGGATCGGTGCCGGGCGAATCCAATCTGATCGTGACGCCGTTCGGCGTCTTGATGCGAGTCCACAGGATGAAAATACGGGCCATGCCCTGGCGCAAATTGGCTTGGTATTCGCCCGTTACGACGGAACCGCGCTCAACCAGTAACACCTTGCCATTGTCGCTATAAACATTCCTTGTCACGTCGCAAGCCGTCTTGCCGGGCACGGTCGAGTTCAGCTTGGTGCGCAAAGAACAGTCGATATAGGCGCCTTCGGCGAGCATGAAATTCCTGTTGCCGAGCATGCGCGCCATCCGAACCGGCGTGCTGGTGGACGAGAGCATGGCGCCGATAGTGCCCGGCGCCGGCGCCGCTGGCGCCGCCTCGCCAGGGGCCGCCTCCGCATCGGCGGCCGGCGCGCCATTGCGGCTATTCTTGCCGCCCGCCATCAATGACGAGCCAGCCTTATCAAGCACCTGGGGAGGCTTCACATTGGCCGTGCCGGCGCTGGCCGCGCCGCCCGGCAGCGCCGGCGCCGTGCCGGCCGGCGCGCCGCCCGGTGCCGGCACGACCGGTATCGCCGGCGTCGGCCCTGGCACCGCCGGCGCTTCGCCGGGCGGCGGTTCGGCGAACGTCCGGGCGGGAACAACGCTCGTGATTTGCATGTCCTTTTTCTGGCTGGTTTCCGCAAGCCGCGCTTGGTTCTTTTGGTACTTCCAATACGCGACGCCGCCGACCATCGCCAGGAACAGCAGGAACACCACGGCGATCAAACCGCGCTTGGCCGAGGACGGCCCGCCCTCGTTCACGCTCGGCATGCCGCGTTCGCCGTCCAGTTGATCCACTGTGGCGTTGCCGTTTTTGGTTTCATTGTTCATTTGCCTGCCTCCCCGAGGATGACGCGCTTCACGCCGGGAACCGTCGTGCCCTCGTTGGCCGGTATGCCATCGGGGTCAAAGCTGTCGTTGTAAATGCCGACCACCGCGTTACCGAGGCGCAGCACCGCCGCGCGCGAGACACGATGCAAAACCAGCACATCGGGCACCGCCGGGTCAATATGGCTGTCAACGATGCTCTCGGACTTGTCGGCCGCGACCAAGAACGCTGACGGGAAATCCCGGTTGTTAGGGAATTTCAGGTACGTGAAACGGCCGTCGTCGTAGGCCATCGTCGGCGCGATGCCTTCGGAATGCTCGCCGATCTGCATCGAGTAGTTCCAATTGCGCGGCGCCGGCTTCACATCGAGCTTGGCTTGCGCCGCTTGCTTGCCCGCGACCGCCTTGGCCTTGGCAGCCTCTTCGGCCGGATAGCGGTATTCGACCCGGTAGGCGATACGCTGCTGATTCGCGGCAGAGCGCCCGCTGTTCGAGCCGGGCAGCAATTGCAAGTCCAAGTCGTACATGCGCAAGTTCGTCTTGACCATCAGGTTCGTGTTCCACGTCCCGGCCGTGGGCGCCATCGACGGCTGGCCGCTCTCGCCCTTGATGGACTTCGCCTTAATGTAGAGAATGTTCGCGCTGTCGGAAAACTCCCATCCTTGCGTGAACCCGGACGCGACATCAATGACGACTTCGTTCGGGGCGAACACCACGCGCGTCCCGAGGCCGGCCACGGTGCGCACAACCACGACATCGCCGGCGTTATAATTGACGTACTGGATGCGGTTGTCGAATTTCGACCCTTGGGGTATGTCCGTCGCGTAGGCGGCGATGCCGCCGGCCGACAATGCAATGGCGAGGATTAGGCGTTTCATTGCGCACCTCCCGCCTTTTCCGGCGCCGGCACCATTTCGGGATCGACACGGTAGCTCAGCATTTGGAATCCGAATGGATTTATCAGTCGGGCGCTCTGCGCGATCTTGGACGGATTGCGATATTCATACGCGACCGTGGCAACCCATTTGGTAACCGTGCCCGGCGTGTCCTGATCGACCCGCTTCGTGGTCTTGATGAACCTGATCGTCGCGGTGTTTTTCGGCGTCGGCACCACACTGACGATATCGACCGTCGCCCGTACGGTCTGGCCGTACTGCTTGTCGAGCGCGTCTTTGCCGGTGAACAGCGCGGCATACGCCGCGCCGACGTTCGGCGACGACAGCAGGCCCACGGTGTTGTAATCGCGTTGCAGCGTGTACCAATCGTATGTCTCGCGGGCGCGCACATACTGGGCAAGCCAATACTTGTCCATCACTTCGTCGCTCGTCACCTTCTGATCGTGGAGCGTGGTCACGATATCGGGCACGCCGGTCGTGTTATCCACCCGGATAACATAGGGTATCGTCTCCTTGAGCGGGAGGATTACGACGAGCGCGACCCAGGACAGCAGCGCGACCACCGTAGCGACGATAGCCACCGTCCAGGCGCGCCGCTCTGACTTTTCGATGGACTGGATGCGCGACGCCTCCCAATCCATAGCCGCGCTCATGAGCGTGTCGCTTTTTGTCGCCGGCGTGGACGGCGGCGAATCCTTGGGCTGATTTTTTCCGAACATGGTTACTCCCCTTGAGCTTGATTGATGGATGAAGCAGCCACAGGCGACGCCGGCACTTGCTTGTTGATCGGTATGCGCGGCTTGCCTTCTAACGTCGGCAAGACGGCCTTGTTGCTAGCGCATCCTGCGAGCGCGGCGAACAGAAAAATCATGAGTGCGCGTGTCATATTTTGTGCCCTACAGTAAAGGTGAACGGTGCAATCCAAATTATACAACCGTAGCAACCAAAATACCCTATCTTGGTTTATGAAGGCTGAAAAAATGCCGCCCTGCCCTCGATGGGACAGGACGGCATCGAGAGCTTTATTCCTTGACCGAGCCGCCTTGTGCGCGGCCCCAATTTTTGCCCATGTTCTGCATGACATGCTGGCGGTAGGCGGGATTCCACATAGTGTTACCCGCCAGCATGTGACTGGAACGCCGGGCCGTGGTCATCATTCCCGATTGCATGTCGCGGCGCGTGGACATCGGATTGACCAGATTGCCGACGCCCTTCGCCGCGCTCAAGCCGCCGCTGACCGGCATGAGCAAGTGCCGAATGCCCATCGCTGCCATCGACACGCCGCCGGCCAAGCCCGAGGCCATGCCCCCGACCTGTAGGATTATCCAAATCAGAACGCCGGTAAGCGTGCCGATTTGCAGCGCCGCGAACATCGGATTGCTCGTACCGTCGCCCGAGAAATCGGCACCGTCGATAAACTTGGAATATGCCAGTATCGCGAAGGTCATCACTATCGCCATGATGACGATAGTAAGGATGTAATTCATGACCTGGGAAAACCAGCTGTCGAAGAAGCGCGCAGTCAGGGGGAAAAACAGCGAGAACACGAAGAACGGGCCGATGGCGAACATGACCGCCAGCGAGAACTTAGCCACGATGACGACGGCGCCGCCGATCATCATCACCAGTACCGTACCGGCGCCCACGATCAAACCGGCGATCACCCACCCCAAGGCCGAACCGATGCTCCACCCGGCTTCGTCCGCCTTTTGAAAACAAGTGCCGACGATCTTTAGACCGGCCCCAAGCGCCTTATCCAGCACCTCGTATATCGAGGCGGCCGGCGTGCCGGAAGTATTCATCGCGTCCGCCAAACCTGTCTCAAGCCCGGAAAAAGCGCCCATGACACCAGTGATATAGCCGTCCACGGTCAACGCGAAAGCCGCGATGACCATAATCTTGACGCACTGCTTGATGAACGTCCACATCGGGGATTCGACCGCCCCCGTCGCTATCGCGTAGCCTGTCAAGACGATATAGAGCGTCACCCCGGTCAGCGCGAGCATTTGAAGCTTGAACATGAGCGCCCGCGCCGCCGGCTCTACGAACGCATCCGTCGCGTTCGTGACCGTCGCGCCGATGAACTGAAATACCATTGCGTCATCCATAGCACACCGTCCTATTTTTTATTATTGCGAATATCCGCAGCTGTAACAGGAGCCATTGGTTTGATTCCGCCGGTAGCGCCCCAGGTCGTGGCCGAATCCGCGCGCGTCGCATTGACGCAATTGGGCGTCGCCGCCAACTCGCCGGGATTCGAGTTGCACTTGCTCAGCATGGCGACGCGCTCGACCTTGTTCGCCTTGTACCACTCAACGGTTTGCACCGGCTGCGCCGGCGCGCTCGCATCCTTGTTACACCCGGCCAGCATCGCGAACACGCCCGCCGAAACCAAAATGGCTACTGTTTTCATATCCGACTTCCTTCCTTAATGGTTGATGGCGGGCCGTTGTCCTGGCCCTTTTGGTGACAGAACTCCCGCCTGGCGGCGGCCGCGGTGTCACCATTACACGGCGTTTAACGGGCGAAGGTCAGCGGCGCCACCTTAATGCCCTTGTCCGCCGCCCAGGTGCGCGACTGAATCTCGCGCTGCCGCTGCGCCAGAACCTTGTCTTCGGCCGCCGCCACCATCGCGAACATTTGCAGCTTCGTTTGCTCGTTCTGGATATTGGCCTGTTCGGCGGCGATCCTGGCTTGCAGTTCGGCGATGGCCTTCGGGTCTTGCGTCGCGTTGATCTGCCCCATCAGCTGGTCGATCTGGTTAATGCGCCCCTTGGCCGCCGCATAGGCGTCGATGGCGAAGCCCTTATCCTGCGCCCCTTTCACCGCGCGCGCCTCGCACGCGGTGCGCTGGTCTGCCACAGTGATGTAGGCGCACCCATCGAAGATTTTGTTCGAGTTGTACACGGCCTTGCCGCTGCCGCTCAAGCCGGCGTAGCCGCCCGTCTTCACACTGTCGTAGACGCCTTGCCAATCCCCCGGCAAATAATCGCGCAAGGCAGGGTTGTTCATGATGTTGCCCAGGTTGCGCGTGCCCGTCATGGACTTGCGCTGCTGGTCCAGCTGGTCAATCTGGCTGGTCATCTGGTCGTACTGCCCTTTCCACCTCACCACGTCCTTGGCGAAGCTCGCAATCGTCATGGGCGAATCCGACACTTGGGTAGTGACAGTCACAGGAATTTGCGCGTAAGCCGCAGAGCAGAAAAGCGCGGACAATGCGGCGCCGAGAAGAATCCGTTTCATATTCACCTCACGAGATTGAGTTTTGAAGCCGCCACGCGCGCCTTACGGCGTTCGTGGAAGACGGGGAGCCATACGTCGGGATCATCCCCCACGTCGGCGATGATCTGTTCGACCAGTTCATTGTTATCAGGACTGCCCGACAGCACGGCCAATTCATCATCGAAGTCGGCCAGATCAAGGCGACCGATCATCGACTGATGGCCTTGCTTAATGAGGAACATGCGGCTTTCCTCGCCCATGCTCCTGATGATGTCGAACTCGGCAACGGACACCTTGAATCCTTCGGTGTACTCCGTGAAATCGGCCTTCGGATTCGGCAAATAAATCTCGGTGGCCACCTGCTGCACCAGCGATGCCGCGATCTTCGATTTCAGCAAACTACTCGGCATTTGCGTAGCGAACACGCCGAAGCCGTTTTGCTTCCTGATCGTCAACTGTTTGTTGCCGGCGAACTCGGCGAATGCCTCATCGTCAACCCACTTCCAGGCTTCATCCATCCAGTAGATGAAGCGGCGCCCGTCGATGACCGAATCCATGCGGTGAAGCAGGTACATCGAAATCGGCGTGCGCACGTCCGGGTTGTCGAGAAAATCCGTTCCGTCGAAACCGTAATTGGTGTGCGTGGTGAAGTCGATTTCGTCGTTCGGGCAATCCAGCACCCAGGCGAACGAACCTTGCTTGCCGTGGCCGTCGTCATAGCACCAGCGCGACAGGCGCTTGACGACGCTGTTCTCGCGGTCTTCCTTGTCCGTGCCCTCGGTCATATTCTGAATGACCGTCGAGAGCCGGCGCAGCTGGCGCGGCATGCGCATGACGGTGCGCACGGCGTCGCCGATGCGCAGTTCGTCCGTGATCGTCACGCGCTGATGCTCGCCAGATACCAGGGCGCGCACCAGCCGTTCGAGGAACAAGATATTGTCCTCGTTCGGTTCCATTTGGAAGGGATTAAACCCTGTCGGCCGGCCGTTCTTGATCGACAGGTATTTGCCGCCGATAGCTTTGATGCACAGCTTCGCGCCCTCGTCCTTGTCATAAAAAACGGTCGTGAACCCGAGCGGCGCGTTCGTCTTGAATTTCTGCGACTCGATCAACAAGGCATTGAGCATGACGGTCTTACCCACGCCGGCCTGCCCGATCATGCGGGTATTCCCCAACACTTTCTTGTCGTAGTTATCCTCGTCGCCCTTGGCGTAATGGAAATTGAAGTACAGCGGTTGCCCCGATGGCGTTTTGAACAGCGTGACGGCCTGACCCCAAGGATTGCCGTCACGCTTACCCGCCGTGAAATTATGAAAGCTCGACAGCCCGGCGAAATTCAAGCTCGTCAGGCCCGCTACGCGCGGCCTGTAGGCCCAATTGCAAGGCAGTTGGGCATAGAACGCCGCGTCCGTCGCGGTCGCCACCAGGGCGGCCAGGAAGCCGCGATCCTGAATGATCGTCATTGCCGACGTGGTATTGCGCCGCACCCTTTCGACCGATTCGCCAAAGATCATGAGCGAATAGTGATATTCGCCCATCGCGAACTCGCCTTGAATCAGCGCGTCGATGGCATCGGACATTTGCTGAATTTGCGTCGCGCTGCCGTCTTCGGTGTTGATTAACTGCGCGCGCTGCCGCTCCAAAAATTCTTTGCCCTTACTCTTCTGCATGAAGCTGAACGATTGAGTAATGACGAACTCGTAATCCTCGTACAGCAAGCCGTTCAGGATTCCCGGCTCGGTATGCGCCGTGTAATCCTTGAAGTCGATGCACTGCGCGTAACGGGTCTTCGTTGGCGAACGAATTTCAATGGTTTCGGTGCCGACGAATACCCAGGCGGTGCCCAGGTACTCATCGAGCGACGACATCGGGACGCGAACCTTTTGCCACTCGCCGGAAATGAGGAAATTCAGGAACGACAGGATTTCCGAACAGACGACGCCGTTCTCGTCCTCGAACGTCGCCAGTTCCTCAAGACCGTAGCGACGCATGCTGGACTCGACCTGATGGGCGATTTCGTCAAGCCGGCGGATCGAGGCGCGCTGGTCGTTCATTATCTCGGCGTGCGTGCGCCGACCCGACTTTGCGAACGCCCGCCCGAACCGCGTCGGCTGCGGACGATAAACCACCGTCAGATAAAGCTCGTTCGCCATCATCCGATAGCCGGCGAAGGAATCGAAATACTTCTTGTCAAAGTCGTGGCAAAACTTATTCTCGAACGTCGATTGCAATCTGTCCGTGGTCTGGCGCCGCACGTTGTGCGTCCACAGCGCCACGTTCGCCGAGGCTATCGACCGGAACATCGTATTCAGCTGATCCTTTCGCAACAGGATATCGTCGGAATCAACCGTCTCGAAACTGATGCCGGTCATTTTGTAGATGCGCATGAAATCGCCATCCTTCGTGACGACAGTGTTCGCCGAAACGTGGCTGCTATACGGCAGAAAGGGCGCTACTGCCCTTTCGCGGTTCGTTTGTTGAGCGTACTTGGCTTGAGCGGACATATCGCCTCACTTCCGTTTTTTGAACTGAATAGGGCTGTAGGTGGATGCCTTCCAAAAACGGCCGTTGTGGTTATAGTTGACGAAGCGAAAAAGCAGTTTCAGGCCCAAGAGCCTGAACTGCTGATCGTCGGATTTGGTTATGAGCCGCATCGTCAACACGATGGGCAGGAGGGCGAGGGCCACGAGAACCGTTGTCCATACCGCCAGGAGGATGACTACGAGGCCAACGCACATAAGCGGCACCAGCGGCACGCCGAACATCATCGCGGGCCGGGTGCAGCCCTTGAACAACGGATCGCGCGGATCACTCGGTTCTAAGGGGGATGACATGGCTTACGCCTCCTTTAGGCCAGGAGGTAGCGCGCCAACTCCGACGCGCCACCGATTAACAGCCCGCCACCCAGGATTTTGCCGACTTCGGCGAAATCAGCGCGTTTGAACAGGAATTGATAACCCGCCCACATGATGGCGATGGTAACGACGCCAATCGAAATTCCGCGCAAAACAAGTAGCACGTTGTCTACGAATGTATTTACCTTATCAAGCCCACCAGCGGCTTGCGCAAAAGCAGGCTCGGCAGCGATAAGCATCGCGACGGCCGTCAGAAACATGACGGTGAAATTGCGTGGCGAGACGGCGAGGGGTTTGGTTGTCGCGTGCATTTTAAGAACTCCGATCAGAGAAAAAAGGGAAAAGCGGGACGGCCGGCCCGCCGTGGCGTGATATTCCGTTACTTTGTATCTTTGACGAAACATCATAGAGAGATTATACACCTGTGCATGCCAATATATACCATTCTGGCGCATCTAATTATGCTTTCTTGGTTGGTCTGGCAACTACCCGCGTCGGCACACCGACAGCAACCCTCGTCGGAATTTTCCCGGTGCCAACTTTTGGCTTGCTCCCGCCCTTCGCATCCTTCGGAACAGGTTTGCCGCCCTTGTCGTCCATCACCGTCTTGCACCCATCCTTGAAGCCACTACAGCCCCAAAAATAGCCGAACTCGCCCTTGCGGCGGTACATCAACTTCCCACACTTCGGGCACGGCGCGGTCTTGATCGCGACCGGCTTGCCGCCCTCGTCGTCAAGGAAGGTCTTGCACTCCGTGCCGGTGCAGAACCAGCCGAAGCCGCCCTTCGGCTTGCCCGTTTCCTTGTCCTTCTTCTGATAGCGCCGCAGCGGCGCCGCCTTGCACGTCGGGCACTTGTGCACCGTAGGTTCGACCGGCTTGCCGTTCACGTCGTCCATGAAGTGCTTGCACTCGTCGTTCGAGCAGGCCCACAGATTCCCGGCACCCACCTTGCGCTTGAAACGGCGCATGGTGCCGTTATCGCATACCGTGCATGCGTACACCTTGCGCTCGGCCGGCTTGCCGCCCACGTCGTCCATGAAGTGCTTGCACTCCGCGTTCGTGCAGCACCAGAACGGGGTCTTGCCGCTTGGCGCATAGCGCCGCTGGCCGCTGTCGCACTTCGGACACGGGAAGCGTGGCTTCATCGTGCCGCCGGTGCCGACCGCTGCGATTTCGGCCTGTAGCTGTTCGTAGGCCGGCGCCACGACATCGAGATAGCTACGGCCGCCGCCGGCGATATGATCGAGTTCTTCTTCCATTCCGCGCGTGAACGGCACTTCGATGAATCCGAATTCGCCCTTCACCAACTCGTCGACCAGCTGGCACCCGATGTCAGTCGGTTGCAGGAACCGCTTCACCTCGGACAGATAACCCTTGTCCATGATGTTCTTCATGATCGGCGGGTATGTCCGGGGCCGGCCGATGCCCTCGTTTTCGAGCTTCTTGATAAGACTGGCCTTGGTGTAGCGCGCCGGCGGCTTCGTTTCCTTGCGCAGCAGCTTGCCGCTGTCGGCGCGCTTGCTGCTACCGATTTCGAGCATGGGCACCTTGCCGCCTGCCGGCTCGTCCGCGTCGCCCTCGTCGGCAATGGCATCGAGCGCCGTCAGGGCGCGCCAGCCGGCTTCGACCATCACGCGGCCATTGGCCTTGAACTCGAACGTCTCAGCGCCGTCTACGGCCGCCAGAGACACCGTGTTGACCTTGTAGGTGGCATCGGCCAGCTGCGACGCTATCGACCGTTGCCATATAAGCCGGTACAGCGCGCGCTGTGGATCGTCCTCGCCGGCGTCTTCGTCCTCAAGGTGCGTTGGGCGGATCGCCTCGTGCCCTTCCTGGGCGCTCGCTTTTTCCTTGAACCTGCGCGGTTCGTCGGGCAGCTTCCAGCCCTTCCCTATCGCGAAGGCCCGGATATCGCGCAGACCCTCATCGGAAAAATTGACGCTATCCGTGCCGATGTAGGTAATGGCGCCCTGCTCGAACAGCTTTTGCGCGAGTCTGGCGGTAACCTCCGGATCGAATTTCAGGCTCACGCTGGCCGCTTGCAGCAACAACGACGTCGAGAACGGCGCCGGCGGCGCTTCGCGCGCCGTCGTGTTCTGCGAGTCTGTCACCTTGAACTGGCGGCACTTGGCCGCGCGCGTCGCCAGCGCCTCGTCAAGCACATACGGCGCCTCGGCGGTGACGAAAGGCTTCGTGTTCCACTCCGCTTGCCACGCGTCGCCATCGAACGACACGACGGCGCCGAAATGGCTCGTCTTCTTGAATGCATTGATGCGCCGTTCGTTGTCAACGACCAGCCGCACGGCCGGACTTTGCACCCGGCCGGCCGACAAGGACATGCCCAGCGTCTCCGACAACAGCGGCGACACCAGATAGCCATACATGCGGTCGAGCGCGCGCCGCGCTTCCTGGGCATGCACAAGATCGTAGTCGATCTTGCGCGCCTTCCCCAGGGCGCCCCGGATAACGTCCTTCGTGATCGAGTCGAAAGTGACCCGCATATACTGCGTCTCGTCCAGGCCGAGGGAATCTTTCAGATGCCAGGCGATGGCCTCGCCCTCCCGATCCGGATCGGTCGCGAGATAGACCATTTCGGCGCTGCGCATTTCCCGCCGAATCCGCGCAACGCGTTCTTCGCCGCCCGGAAAGGTACGGCCTTGGAACGTCGATGGCGGGATAAACTCGTAATTCAATACAAAGTCCGCTAAGTCGATGCCGAGGTCATCGCGCGGCAAATCGCGAATGTGCCCGACGCTCGCCATGACCTTCCAGCCATCGCCTAGAATCGCTTCGAGCTTCTTAATCTTGTTCGGGCTTTCCACCACCATGAGCTTCATTGCAAGTCTCCCTAGAAAACAATAACCGACCGATGACCAACGGCTTTTTCCAATGTCGCCGGTGCACCGGATTCCGTCTTATCGTTTTTGGTGACAGGGCCAGCACGATCGACCGTGCCGTCTGTCACCATAGGTTTGACGCGCACAACATTGTCGCCCGGATCGTCAGAAAGGCGCGCACGGAACGTTTCTCTTCGGACAAGAACCGGCGAGTGATCCGCCGGCACCGCCGCGCCGGTCTTGACAGCCTTCGGCGCCGCCACGGCCGCGCCGGCTTTCAGCAGCGGGACGACGGGAATCGCCGCCGCCGGCGCTCCCGCGCTGGCGAGCACCTTTTGCACGTAGCTCGGCTTGCCCGCTTCGTCGGGCCGGAAGCCGCGCGTGAAATTACCGGAGTAGTAACAGGAGATAGCCGCTTGCAGAGCGGCTTGAGAGTCGCGCGGGCCTTTGGCGGCCCGGACGTAGCATTCTTCGAGAATCTTCGAGCCTACGCGCAGGCTCGTACAGGCATCAAAGGCTTGCGCATAGCTGATGTTGTACTTGGGGAGGTTGTGGCGGTTGACTTGCGCCACGCCCATCGAGAAGTTCCACCCGGCGTCCGCCAGGGCGATTGCGGTCGCTACCGCTTCTTCCTTGTTGGCGGGTTGGCGGGCTAGTCGCCCGCCAACCACGCCTATAGCGAATGGCTTGTATCCCGACTCGACATTGACGACGGCTGCCATCGTCTGCGGGGCCACTGTCGGCGCGCATTCTTGCGCCAAGGCCAGAAATTCCAACATGGTTCCGTCTCCAATATATCATTTGGGAGGAACCATAATACTACATCTTGGTAGTCACACATTCCCTTTTCTGGCTTGTGTCTTGGGTAAATCAACCTTCGGTTGCGGCACGTCAATTGTTTTGGGCTGTTTCGCTTTAGGCGGCACGCTCTGGTTTCGGTATAGCTCAAAACTGTCAGTTGGGTAAGCCTCCCGTAAGTGATCGTTGAGCCGTTTCAAATCCTTGAACAGCCGTGGTTTTGTTCGTTCGCGCCGAGTGGTCAGATACCACTCCTTGCCTTCCGCCCACTTTACTTGCGCGATGACGTAGAACCCCTCCGGCGTCTCCATGACCTTGAGCTTTTCCAAGGTCTCTTGTTGCACGGCGAGTTCCAAATCACTTTCCAAGATGCTGTTGGCGGGACTACATGGAGTTCGCTTCATGTGAGTCCTGTCGTCCTGTCATCGGGTGCGGTCATTTCTGTGCCCTATTTTACTACCAAAATGCTATATTTTGGCGCTCGTTATTTATCATCACGGCGAATATCCATGCGTCAATACCGCATTCCACCCCATACCAACAACGGTAACCAAGAGCATGCGCTCCTTGGTGACAAACTGTTCACCCTGGCACGTTATTCAGTCACCAAATTATACTAAAGGGACACGTATATGAAAACATTGCCAACAAATTTGCGTGCCTCGAATAAACAAAAGAGACCAAAAAAGTGCAAGAAAATGTACAAAAATAGGCAATATTAGGCGATTTATCAACTTCTTTGACTGCCGGACGACTTCGCTTTCGGCATGATTCACCAATACTTGAGCCGTGACAATCAAATCAGTATCCGAGGGAACTAAAAACCACAGAATGTAACGGCGCAACGTCAAGGGCAACCCCTGGGGCCATACTCGCGCCCTTCGTGAACCGAGCCGGTGCTGCGCTTGTCTCGGCCTTCGGCTCGGTCATTCCCTCGCTGCGCTCGGCGTGGCCTTCCGCTTCGCTCCAGCGCTTCGCTAGGCAACCCCGACAAGTCAACGGCTTGGCGACATCGCAGCGAACCAGGTCGCGCGATTTGTCGCCACCGTTTGGCGACGGCTTTCGCCGGCGCCGGCGCCGGCCGGCCGCGCCACTGTCGCCAATTTGGTGACACCGCGGCACGATCGAGGGCCGGCCGCCGTCACCACCATCACCACCACCGCCCTACCCCCCAGCGCACGCCGTGCGCAAACGTCAACAGCAACACCACAGGCCGGGCTACGCCCGACCGCGCAGCGTCCCGCCGCTTTCCATGCCGTGTTCACGTCCGTGGCCGCCTACGCGGGTTGTGTGCTTCGCTGAGAACCCTTCGCCTGCACTAAACGTTAGACCTGTCGGCTCGCCTTACAAGGGTTCGGCTGCGCCCAAAATCCTCACCCGTTCAGACTCGCTTCGCTCCCTTAGCGTGCGGCCTCCGGTTTTGCCCTTGCAAGACTCCCCGCCAAGTCTCCCTACGTGCAATACGGCGAAGGGCACTCAGCGAAGCAATGTTCACAACGAAAGGCAGGGTACTGACATGAATCACCATCCAGCAAGTCAAAATCAACCGCAACAGCAACAGCCGGCTCGGGCATCTAGCCAAGCAATGGGGCAAAAGAACCTGGGCAACAGCCAGATCACCAGGGCTGAATACCGCAAGGCACGGCGCTTGATTCGCGAGAACGGCCGTTGCGCCTTCCGGTGGCTTGCCCCCGAGGTCTTCGTCGTGATGGACATCTTGCAAGCGATTCAGGATGGGAAAGATCGCCTTGCCGAACGAGCCGACATCGTTGCCTATTGCAAGCGCCAGGGCATCCGGTGCAATCCTCGCCAGACCGCTTAATCATCGACTGACGGGGGCCGCCATGACTACCTATTCCCTTCGTTGCTGCAATAGCGCCTGTCGTCATCGTCGGGTCGCACATACCCACCCGGACGACTACAAGATCATTCCCGCGTGCGAATCGTGCGGCAAGCGCGCTGGATGGCGGATCGAAGGCCGCGACTACAACAAGCGAAATCTATGTCATTGCAGCGGCCCGCTTGGTCGCGACGCGATGCCTTTCCCCCACCGCACCACGCATCCGATGTGCGATCAGCACCGATTCGGTTTTTACCATCAGGCCAAGCGCGCGGGCATCGCTGACGAGGATATCCCGCAGGACTACCGGCCGACGCCGGCGAACGACGCAAGCGCCTCATTTTGATATTCACTCAAGGAGAAACACCATGACCCGCCACATTCCAGCCAACGCAGAAACGCGTGAATTCCCGAACGCCGCCGTCGTGGCCTATTGCTTCCAAAGCGGGAACGGCCCGGCCTTCCTCGCCTACAAGGGCCGCCAGTCGAAGCCGGCGCAGCGGATGGCGTGCGGCAGCGTCGAGCGCCGCGACGAGCAGCTGGCCGAGTACGTCAAACGCGAAACCGCCAGGGAGAGCGCAAAGCGGGAGCGGCATCAAGCCGCGCACGGCCTGGAAGTGGGCGACATCCTGTTTAGCACCTGGGGATACGAACAAACCAACGTCACTTTTTACCAGCTGACGCGGGTTGTATCGGGCCGATCCGCGACGGTGCGCCAGATCGAGGCCGACACCATCGAGAACAAGCCCGGCAGCATGACCGGCACCACCACGCCAAGGCCGGGCGAGTTCGCCGCCGGCTCGAAGGACGAGACGCGGCGCGCCACCGGCTGGCAGACGCTCGGCGCCGGCAAGTCCTCGCATGGCGGTCTGGACAAATGGGACGGCCGGCCGCGCAACGTCACGTCTTACGGCTGACCAGGGCGGCGCCTTGTTCATGAACAAAGGTGCTGCGTTTTATCAAAAAGAAGTTTGTGTTTTGCTGATTTCATTTACCAAAATGGTATATGATGGTATCAACACTTAGGCATTTTGGTTCACACACAGGAGGGTACGCTATGAAAACACTCGCAGACCGCGACGAGGACATGGGCGACGATATCGGGCGCATCGGCCACCGCCCGACCAACATCGAAACCGTCACCGCGATCATGGAATATTCACGTTTCGGTGCGCTGGCACAGGCGTTCGTGATGGATGCCTTGATGAAGCAGGCCAAGGCCTCCGCAGAGGCACCGCCCGAGGCGTTCGCTTCGATGCGCGATGGCTTTGTCTCCCCCGAGGCGTGGCAGGGCGTGGCGCGCGAAATCGCCGACAAACTGAAAAAGCACTTCGACTAATAGCCCGCGCGAGCTTGGCGACAGATCCGGTCGCCAGGCTGCGCCGGCCAGTCACCAATTTTTTGCCACGAAGGAGATTCAAATGTCCGACAAAATGTGCTTCCCATTCGCCACCAACAGCGAAACCCTTACCGATGGCAGCGTCGTTTGGTATGTCATGCACGCTGACAGCGATGAAAAAATCGCATCGGCATCGACCGAAGTGGCCGTCACTGATTTGGTGCTGACGCTTAACGCAGCATGCACGGATTGGGCCAACGAGTCGCCCGACCACATCGTTATCGAAATTGAGTAATTGCGACGAACCTTGATCGGCGCCGCCGCGCGCCGATACGACCAGGGGCGAGCCGTCAGCCCCACTTTTTGATACTTTACGGGAGCTTTGACATGGCCGCCTTCACTTTGCCCGATCCACAGGACGCCAACGAGACGATAGCCGATTGCCTGACCGCGTTGCAGATCAATGAACTTACCGAGCAACATCGCGAGCAAGTCATGAAGAATTGCGTTAAAACAATCGCCTTGCTGCTTGAAGCTGGGAAGCTCGCCACTGCGGCCGGCCCGGCGGTGGAATCGGTGTTCGTCCACTTCATCCACGATCTGAATGCCCAGGTGGAATTTCAAACCAGGGAAAAACGCTTTGCCGACCTACTACAAAAGTTGTCGGCATCGCGGAAGATGATGTTGCATTAGAAATCGCTCGCCCTCGTTCATCAACAAACCGGAGAACCGACCAATGAACACCTATCAACAGATTCACGAATTCACAGCCGAGGGCGCCGCGCGCTTCGCCGCCTTTCTCGCCAGTTCGGCGCGCCCTGGCGTGGACGCCGACGCCTGCCGCATCGAATGCCTGGGCGTCATCGAGGACAATCTGAACAGCAGCACCGGCGGCCCCCTCGCGTGGCAGCTGGGCGAGCTGGAAAGCGCCGATGGCAACCCCGTCATGTTCACCGCGTCCCAGGACGATCTGATTATCGAAGTGGTCACGCCCGATGAGTAAGCCAATGGCGTCGATGACACTTGAGCAGATGCGCACGATTTTCCACATGGGCGGCCTTGCCGCCGCTCGCATCGTGGCAAACGGGCGCCGGTTCCACGTCGTCGTTAGCCCCAGGGCCGGCGACAGCGTTATGCTCGTCCGCCACTCCGACCGGGCGCCACGTCCGTTTTCAGACCCAGGCACCGCGATTCGGATGCTGCACGACATCGGTTTTAGAACCGTCACCGTGGAAACTGGCGCGTGGAGTCCGGATCAAGCCGAGTTGAAAATGTCAAAAGCGGAATAGCGGTATCGTCCTTCTGTCGAAATCATCGGCTTGCCGAAGGACGGCGCGCTGGCGCAAGCGCCGGCAAAAAAACGACCGCTACCCCGCGCTCAGCCACCGGCATGCGGCCGGCGCAGCTGCCGAAGAAGACGACCTAGCCGCTAACGCTGGCGTCTTGCCCACGTTTCGCTAATGGAATGGCTAGCGCACTGAGCGTCAGCCAGATAGAATGCTTGCGGGGGTGTCGAGGCCAAGTGCGGCACCCGTTTTCCGTGGAAAGTTGACGGGTGCCGTTTTGTCTCGGAAGCTCACTCCTGAAAGGAGCGACTATGATATGAAACTAACAATTAAGCTTGGCAAGAAGTTTGAGTTTAGCTTCAGCATCGAGAAAGCAGTTGTTCTTGCTCTATTGATGATGTTTAGCTAGTAACTCGGAGCCTCGACCGGTTGACGCCGTTCGGGGCTCTTTTTTTATTATATCGCAGTTCTCGAACCAGATGTCAAGCACGGCCGGCCAGGCCCGGCCAGGCCCGGCCAGGCCCGGCCAGCCCCGGCCAGCCAACAGGGCCGGCTTGGCGACAGCCGCACGACCTGGCCAGCTGCGGTTTGTCACCAGCGTGGTAGCGGCACAAGCGGCCCGAAGGGCAAAATCTTTGCACGGTATCGAAGCCGGCGGTGGATTTTGAAGTAACTCTTCTTCACAGCGATACGGATCGGAGCGGGAGCGACTAGCATGCAAAGTTTTAGCGGGCAGTCCGTGGCCGGCCTTCCTGCCGCTGCGCCTCACGTCCACCACAGACCCCACCCATGAAAAACAGCTTTTGACTTCGTTCTGATTGGCGACGCCGGCGCGCACTCGAGGCGCCCCAGCTGTCACCAAACGTATTCGTCGCTATCAGCTACGTGGAGAAGCAAAAGTGACTGGTCTGGCAGTACGCAGGGAGGGATGCTTCGTTTATACTGAAAAGTTTGACTGTCTCCGCACTGGCGGGGGCGCAAAAGGCTGGTTTCGGAAGGGCCGACGTTTCAATGTTGACTTTCCGGCAAGCATTGCTTAGGGCAATGGTGGCTTCTCTAAATTTGCGAATTCGTGAATTTGAAGTCGAAACGAACAGAATTCTTTTCTTACTTCTTAAGTGCATCGTTGATTACTGTATCTCAGTTCAAGTTTGGCATAAAAGTTGGATTTAAAATTTCTTGAAATATAAACGATCAAATAAAACAAAAGAGAAAATAGATGGCAGCAATTCATGACTTAATCGAACAGATTGGCGATCCACGGCTCAGAGCGCGATTAGCAGCCGAATGGGAAACCGCTTCAAAAGAAAAGAAGTTTGGTTTGGTTTTTGAAGATCATTTGCCCGAATTGATGCCTTTATACGGTCGCACTCCTCGTAAAAATGACCTCGTATGTCAGAAGAACGGACCATTAAAGGAAATATGGCAAATTCGTTCCATTCGAGACGGTTCAGCTATTTGTGTCAAGCCGGTACAAGACGCAGCTATTGGTGAGGTTAGGAAGGCCGCCGCCGAACCAGTCAGTTTTGAGCTTGATGATTTGCTGGTTGTGCGTCAGTTTGGTGATCCTATATTTCCCTCGTTAGCTCCGATTGCATCTGTAGAGAATGGCGGGAAAGACGCCCCATGGCACACGCTAATAGAAGCAGATAATTATCATGCATTGCAGTTGTTGGAGTATCTGTACGCCGGGAAGGTAGACTGTATTTATATTGACCCGCCATACAATACAGGCGCAAGAGATTGGAAGTACAACAATGACTACGTTGACTTAAATGATTCATGGCGTCATAGCAAATGGCTTGCTTTTATGGAGCGCAGATTAAAGCTCGCCAAGAACCTTTTGAACCTTGAAACAGGTGTTCTGCTTGTGACAATTGACGATAATGAATTTCATCACTTGCGTTGCTTGTTGGCCGATGTTTTCCCGGGTAAAAATATTTTTACCATTGTTATCGAGCATAATAAGCGCGGTCGCCAAGGCGAGGAATTTGCCAAAACGCACGAATATGCTTTCGTTGTGTGCCCGGACAGACCAGGAGTAATTGGTGAAGAACCTACTGACGCGATTATTGGTGGGGAAACTCGAAATCTGCGCCGAACAGGAAATAATTCTCTTCGTACAGACCGACACAAGCAGTTTTACCCCATCTGGGTTGACCCCGTAACTTTAGAAATAGTTCGAGCAGGTGAATTCGTTCCGCTCGGAGAAAGTCGTAGCAATCTATCCGACGACGGATTGATTCCAATTTGGCCTATCGATAAACAAGGTATTGAGCGAAATTGGTATTATGGCCCTGATAGGCTTATGGCTGAATACAAGGCGGGAAAGGTTTTCGCTCGCAAACAGAGCTATGGTATCCACGTTTATTACACTCTTAAGGAAAAAACGTCGAAGCGCTACAAAACTGTTTGGAGCAAACCTACGTTAGACGCGAGTACCTATGGATCTGAGTTCTTAACTAAGGTCTTTGGTACCTCGCCATTTACGTTCCCGAAGTCGTTATACGCAGTGAGAGATTCTATTGCTACTGCCTGCCTGCACCGCAAGGATGCGTTAATCTTAGATTTTTTTGCGGGTAGCGGTACTACACTTAACGCAGTCAATTTGCTTAACGCCGGCGATGGCGGGAAGCGGCGATGTATTTTGGTGACGAATAATGAAGTATCTGCGGAAGAAGCCGAAAGCTTAAGAGAACAAGGTTTTCAGACGGGGGATGCAGATTGGGAAAAACACGGGATTTGTCGCTCGGTGACTTGGCCCCGCTCGAAGTACACCATATTAGGAAAACGCGATGATGGAGTTGTATTAGAGGGGGATTACCTTACCGGGAAAACTATTGTTATAGAGCGAGCGCGGACTTTTAATCAAATCGGTTTTATTGGGTTAGATTCCATCCAAACTACGGCAAAGCGAAAGCAGCTTCTGGCGTTAATAGATGGGTTGCCTCGAACGTTGGTCAAAGATTTAAGTCCATTCATTGTTTCTGCAAAACATAATATTAGCATTTTATTCGATGTAAATTTTGCGGATGAATGGGTTGAGGCTCTATCAGAACAAACTCACATTACAGAATTCCATGTGGTGGGAGGCAATAAGCGTGAATTTGATTCTTTGAAGGAGCGAGTCAATGATCTGCTTGGTCCTGTTCTGGTAACTGAGGATGAAAAGTCGCCGCTCAGCAATGGTTTTGCGGCGAATCTAGAATATTTCAAGCTCGACTTCCTTGACCGAGATCGAGTCGCGCTAAAACGAGCTTTTAGAGAAATACTGCCGTTGCTTTGGTTGAAGGCCGGTGCCGTCGGTCCACGTCCATCCTTACCAAAAAGTGAACCAGAGCCAGCGATGTTCATGCCGAAAGGAAGCAATTTCGTAGTGCTTTTGGATGAAAGTCGCATTGCGAAGATGTTGAAATCTCTGGCAAAGGGACGGGGGATTGACTATGTCTATATTGTAACTGATGCCGACGAATCGTTTAAAGCTATGGCGGCAGACGCACGCGAAGCCTTGTTTACACTTAACCCGGAAATTCAAATTGTTCAGCTATATCGGGATTATTTGGTTAATTTTATGATCAATCAGTTTCAAGGTAGTGTCGCCCCAGCGGTTCGCGGGGTAGAAGCATGAAGGTAACGCTTTTCGACTTCCAAAAGGATGCGCTGCATCTATTGCGTGACAAATTGATTGCGGCTCGGAAGTTCGCCTCAAGCGACAACCCGCAAGCTATCGCATTTTACGCCCCTACAGGTAGCGGAAAAACGATTGTAATGACAGCGTTGTTTGAAGCAATCTTGGATTTGCCAGACGATCAGCTTGCATGGCCTTTGGATTGGCAGCAACAAAGTGATGCAGTGATTCTTTGGGTCTCCGATATGCCAGAGCTTAATGAGCAGACCAAGCTGAAAATTGAAAGCAAATCAGACCGTATATATCGAGTAAATCAATTAATCTCTATTGACTCAACTTTTGATGCCGAACGCTTGGAAGGCGGAAAGGTTTATTTCGTCAATACGCAGAAATTGGGCAACGACAAATTGTTGACAAAGGAGGGCGATGGGCGTCAGTACTCTATATGGACAACGTTGACAAATACGGCCAAGGCAAATCCGGATCGGTTCTACGTCGTTATTGACGAGGCTCATAGAGGCATGGCAGGTGGCCGTGGTGCTAAAGAAGCGCAGACGCTGATGCAACGGTTCTTGCTTGGCTATACTGAGGTTGGTTTGGTAAAGATGCCTTTGGTCATCGGCGTTTCTGCTACACCGAAACGATTCATGGACCTGCTGGAATATGCTCCGCATACAGTACATAAAGTTTCGATTTCCCCAGAGGACGTTCGCCAATCTGGGCTGTTGAAGGATCGCATATTGATTCATCACCCTGCATCGGCGAGCGCCGCTGAAATGACGTTGTTAGAAGAGGCGGCTCGTAGGTGGGCTGAAATGACTGATGAATGGGCTGTGTATTGTAAGGCTGAAGGTGAACCCGTCGTTTGGCCTATTTTGGTGGTGCAAGTTGAAAATGGGACGGAAAAGGCAATAACAAAAACTAACTTGTCGGATGCGCTCGATGTTATAGAAAATGCGATTGGGCGCCGTTTACGCGAAGGTGAGGCGGTTCATGCTATGCATGACACTGGAGATATGGACGTAGCTGGACGGCGGTTAAGAAAAATCGATGCGTCGAGAATTGATGCGGATAAAGAAGTAGGCGTAGTTTTCTTTAAGACCAATTTATCGACGGGGTGGGATTGTCCGCGTGCAGAAATCATGATGTCTTTCCGGCGGGCGGAAGATCATACCTATATCGCGCAGTTGTTAGGACGGATGGTCAGGACGCCCATGGCGCGTCGTGTTGAACGCGTAGCAGCTCTGAATGACGTACATTTGTTCTTGCCGTATTTTGATACGAAGGCGGTTAACAGTGTAGTTGAGTCGTTGCAAAATGTGGAAGATGTCCCGCCTACAGAAACCGGTTCTGCGGAAGACTTGGTAGTCTTGGATCGCCGGTCAGACTTTGAAGATGTATTTGAAGTACTCAGTGACCTCGTAACTTATAGAGTAAATGCTTCGCGGACTCAAAGCCATCTACGGAGGTTCATTTCGATTGCACGTAGTCTTACGTTGGATGAGATTGACGAAAATGCGTGGGAAGTCGCCAAGAAGAAAATAGTTACTTGGCTATCAGGCCAAGTCGATGCACTAAAGTCAAACGGCAGGTTTACCGGTCTTGAAAATAATATAGTTAAGGTTGGTCTCAAGACCCTTGCAGTGCGAAATGGGTCTAAAGATGTGGCAACGGAGTCTGACTATAGTATTGATGCTTCGAGCGTGGATGTGGATAGGTTGTTTGAAGATGCAGGACGAGCGCTAAGCCATGGTTTACATATGAACTATTGGCAGGAAAATGCCGACCGTGATGCGTTGAATGTAAAAGTGGAAGTCATTGTGCTGACAAAAGACCATGCTTCGATGTCTGCGTTGGAGAGTTCAGCAGAAGTCGCATTCGATGAACTTTATGATTTGCATAAATCTGCAATCGGAAAGCTAAAAGAACTTCGTCGTTCAACGTATGAAAAATTGCGGCTTGCGACAGCTAAACCTACCGAAATTCCTTGGCATTTACCTGACTCCATCGACTTCCGACGTATTCCATCTGCGCCAAATTGGGAAAGACATTTGTTTGTGGAAGCTGACGGCGAGTTCAAGGCGGAATTGGGAACTTGGGAGGCTGGGGTTTTGAATGAGGAATTGGGGAGCAATGCGACTATTGCTTGGCTTCGGAACGTGGACCGGAAGCCTTGGTCCCTCGAAATCCCTTATGAGACTGGTGGGGAGATTCGGCCTATGTTTCCCGACCTCGTAATTATTCGTAACGTGCACGAGACTTATGTAGTCGATATTCTTGAGCCTCATAACCCTAATCTAGCGGATAATTTCGAGAAGGCAGTTGGGCTGGCCCGTTTCGCTGAGAAGCACGGGCACTTGTTCGGGCGTATTCAGCTTATTCGAAAACGACCTTCGCCTGCTGGTGGCGAATATTATGCGAGGTTAGACATTAACAAAACGGCTACGCAAAAGCAGTTGCTGTTGATTACTAGCAACCCTCAATTAGATGCGCTATTTGAGTCGTCAGTAAGCTGAGTTTGGTGAACCTGATCGAGCGCCCTTGCCCGATCAGGTTGCCTAGCTGGTTTGCTTGCGGCTCATCGTTACTCGCTCCCGCCTTGCAGCGCAGCGTATAGGGCCGTCTTGCTCACCTTAAGCCGTGTAGCAGCTTCCCGAACGTTCAAGCCGTTGGCGATGTGTTCTCGCGCCCGCTGTAACTTGTCGGCGGTAACGACCGGCTTGCGCCCGCCCTTTCGCCCACGAGTTGCGGCAGCGGTCAATCCGGCCTTGGTGCGCTCGCGGATCAGGTCGCGCTCGAACTCAGCCAGTGCTGCGAAAATCCCGAAGACCAGCTTACCGGGCGCTGTGGTGGTGTCGATAGCTGCGCCTTGTCCAGTTAATACCTTGAGGCCGACACCGCGTGCTGCCAAGTTTTGCACAGTATTGACAAGGTGAACCATAGAGCGGCCTAAGCGGTCGAGCTTCCACACGACAAGCGCATCGCCTTCGCGCAAATAGGCCAGCGCCGCATCCAAACCTTGCCGCTCTGTTTTCGCGCCGCTGATGATGTCCTCAAATATCCGTTCGCAGCCCGCCTTGCGCAAAGCGTCTTTCTGTAAATCGACGTGCTGATTTTCCGTGGATACACGCACATAACCGATTAACGCCATTGCCGCCCCTTTTTGTCCGTCATTCCGTCCGCCTATCTTAATGTCCGACAACCCATTAATCAAGTAGTTTTCGGACAGATGTCCGGCATGACCGGCTAATGATCGTTTGACGGACAAGGCGTTTGCAATCGACTTTGCGCAGTGGACTTCTGAACAATACCGGCTACTTGTGCCGTCTCGTGCAAAGGACTGCTGACACGGCCCGTTCAGAAGTCGGCTGCACACGTGGCGGCCAGCCTCATAAACTGGTGCGGCCATCTTCTGAAAATGACACCGGGCTTTTCCTCGTCAACGCGTCGTGCTATCAAAAACGACCGTTTTTGATAGTCTCAATCGCGCTTAGCGGAATGTCCATTGTGACTTACGATTTCCGCTGGCCGGCCGGCCCACCGAGCTTGAGCATGAACGCGCCAGTCGAAATCGAGGTGTTCCGTCTCTTCATCGACAACCCTTGAAATCGGATCGGCCGCGCGAGGCGTGCCGAAAATCGTCGCGACGGCATCGACAATGCCCGTCCCGTATTTTTGGAGCAGCAGCGCCGCCAGTTCAGGCGTTTCCGCTCCGCGTTCAACATTGCTATGTCGCCCCCTGGCGTATTCCCGCACCTTTTCCACCAACTCCGAAACGGCTAATTGTTCATTCACGTTCAATATTCCTTATCGCAAATAATAAAATCACTACATGAGAGGCCAAGACTAAGCAAAAGCGGCCACGCCCTACGCCGAACGCGCCCGGACATAAAGCCTGTCCGCCCACGCCCTCCGGGTTGCCTTCGGCAATTCTCTGTCGAGAAACCAGCCTGTCTACCCTCAATCTTCCGGAAGTGCGCCGGTATGATTCAGGGCCACGAGGACGGCATCGCGCTGGGCGTCGTTCAGGCTTGCTTTAGTGACGACGGCATGGCGGTCGTGGATCATGCGGCCGTACACGTCCGCCAGGACGCGCACCCTCGCTGTCAGCCCGTAAGCTTCCTTCGGCGCTTCGCGCTCCCGCCAAAAATTGATGGCGGCCTCTATCTGAATAACGCTGTAGTCATTTTCCATAGTCACCGTCCATATTGTTTAGGTTACGGGTTACGCGGCGCCGGTTGATACACGAACGCTTCCTTCGCCCTGGCGATTTGCGTTATCAAGTGGTGTTCTTTTTCAAACGCGGTGACGGCCGCAATCATCGCGCGCCGCGCTTCGAGGGCGGCGTCCATGTCGGCTTGCTGCGCGTTAGCCACTTCCTCGCCGTACTTTCGCACGCGTGCCGCGCGGCCCTGGAATTCTTCCGGGATATCCTTGTTGAGCGCTTCCCTTGCGGCGTCAACGACCTTGAAAGCTTCGCGATCACGCTCCCTTAATTCCTGTAGCTCGTTCAACAGCCTTGACCGATCCTCCTTGCTATAGAACTCGTCGGCCAGCCGCAGCAGCGCCAGGATCGACAACGGCTCGCTGATTTTCACGAGCGATTCCACCGCTGTCTTTTTCCACACCTCTATCGTTTTTTCGTCCATTACTTTTCCTCCATTCATTGAGATAACCCTAAGCCCTGCCGGCGCCTCCGTAGTGATAAACCACAGAAAACGTCACCGCCGCGCAGAACACCAAGAAGCTTGTATTTTGGTGCCCGCCGGCGATTGCCACGGCGATGCCGGCCGACCAAAACAAAATCGCCGGCAACAGCGATTTGAGACTCAGCACCAATAGCAACAATGCGGATATCGCCGCCAGCGTGCCGAAGAGTTCTTTGCTTCGCAGCCATGCCGGCGTCTGTGCGACGAACCCGAATTCCTGCGAGGTCAGTAGCAGGTACGCCATCCAGAGAATCGCCAGACCCACAAGACCATTTTTCACTTCGTGAAACGCTATCGAATCCCGCGCCACCCGCCACCACTTGCGCCGCGCTGCCCGCTTGATGTCGGCCTGCACCTGGGATTCGATGTCATCCTTGTCATCACTGTTCGCCATCGTTTTTCCTTTCGTTGTCGCACCGAAACACCGTTGAGTCATTATACCCTTCACATACCAAAACATACCATTTTGGCGCACGTAATTATAGTTTCTTGGCCGTGCCCATATCGTTCCACCTTATGCCATGTCAATGCACGCCGGCGCCACAGTGCGCCGGTTTTTGTTGCTGTTCGTTAGGTATCCATTGCATACCTAACGGATACCTCTTAGAATCCGTTCACGTTCACAACAATTCAAAGAGGCAATCATGGGCAAGGACGTTCAAATGTCGATCAAGATGGAACCTGAATTGCGGGCGAAGTTCGTCGCCGCAGCCGCCGGCCGCCATCGCCCTGCCGCGCAGATCATCCGTGACTTGATGCGGCTTTACATCGCTGAAAGCGAATCCCCTACCAGCGTGGCGACATCGAGCGTCAACGACCTTTTCAGCAAACTTGGCAGTTGAAACGTTCGGCGCCGTGGCCCAGCTGGGCCGCGCGGTTCGCGGGCACACCATAGGACAGGCATAGATGACTGAATCGACCAAAGCAGCTGGCAAGACCAGGGCGAAAAAAGCGGCACCATCCTTTGACGAAGCAGCCTATCGTGATGAACTTGTCGCCGCCGGCCTGGACATCGAGACAGCCCGCACCGTCGCGGCCACCACCGGCCGCTTGCGCGCCGACGCTCTCGCGAAATCGGCCCACAAAGCCAACCTCATAAAATCCGGCGTCGCCGCCCCAGCCGCTGCGCGGCTGGCCGACGCCGCGCACCGCTTCAACGCCCTGCCGGCGGATGCGGTGCCAAGCGAAATTTTGGACCACACCGGCCGGCCCTTGGCCGGACCGCGCGTGGACGGCATGCGGTCGTTCTCTGACATCATCGGCGCCGGCGCGCCGGCGACCGGCCAGACTTCGCAGCCTTCGGCTGCTGCATCGGCGCCAGCGCCGGCCACGGCGCCCGATCCGGCGCCCGATCCCGATCCGGCACCTGCCGCCGCGCCGGCCGCGAAGAAGAAAAAGCAGGCCGCCATCACGCCGGTCGATGTCTACGACTACCGCAACGGGACTTTGCCCGACCGCGTGCGCGACCTCATTGAAACGCACCTCGCCATCGAGGCCGAAGACGCCAAGAGTGCCGGCACCCTTGGTTTCATGACTCGCTCGCTCGCCATCGCCACGCTGCCACATCGTAGCGTCAACGACTTCCGCTTCGTCCGGAAAAATGGCGACTTCACGCTCACGATGATGACCGCCCACCCGCAGGGATTGCCCTACGGGACAATCCCCCGGCTGCTGCTGACATGGGTTTGCACGGAAGTCGCGCAGAAGCGCGAGCGCGTCTTGAACTTGGGTCACAACCTGGCCGCCTACTTGGACGAACTCGGGTTGCATAATTCTGGCGGCAAGCGCGGCGACATCACCCGCTTGAAGCACGCCATGACTACGCTTTTCAGTTCCGTGATTTCGTGCCACTACGACGGCAAGGATTCCTTCGCGCTGCAAAATGTTCTACTCGCTGATCGCGTCGATTGGTGGACGCCGCAGAACCCGGAGGAAGCGGGCGAATGGCAATCGAACGTGATGCTGTCCGAGCCTTTCTTTAAAGAGTGTATCGACCACAAATTGCCGTTCGATATGCGCGCCATTCGCTCGCTTCGCACGTCGCCGCTTGCCCTCGACATCTATATTTGGATGACGCACCGCATGAGCTATTTATCGAAGCGCACGACTATTCCGTGGATTTCCCTGGCGGGCCAGTTCGGTTCCAGTTACGCCGATAACGACCAGGGATTGCGGGATTTCCGCCGCGCGTTTTTGCGGGAATTGAAGCACGTTTTGATTATCTATCCGCAGGCCAAAGTGTCCCATAGCGAAAATGGACTTGTCATGTATCCGAGTCCGACGCACATCGCCCCGTCGTCCGTGTACGTGCCGAAGCAGTCATCATTGTCGTTCTGATTTTCACGGCGCCACACCAAGTACAAACGTCAAGGGCAACCCCTGGGGCCATACTCGCGCCCTTCGTGAACCGAGCCGGCGCTGCGCTTGTCTCGGCCTTCGGCTCGGTCATTCCCTCGCTGCGCTCGGCGTGGCCTTCCGCTTCGCTCCAGCGCTTCGCTAGGTGTAGCAGCTCGCGTTTGAAAACGGCCATGCTCGCATTCGACGCGTTTTCCTGCTCGAATTAACCGCAAATGACGGTATGGCCGTGCTCACGCTATCTGCAAACGTGCTTGCAATCGGCCGCGCCAGCTCGCATTTGACGGCCGCATGCTCGCGCTGACTGCAAATGAAACCCACGCGTTAACAGGCTGTTTCCGACCCATAGCGGACGCTGGCAGGACGACTAAGCTATTTAGCTAGAAATGCTTTGATTCGATTTGCACAAGAATGGCAAAAAGCTTTTTTATATCTACCGGTTTTACAAAATGATAGTCGAATCCTGCGGCCAAAGAATTCTTGTGATCATTTTCCTGGCCATATCCCGTTATTGCTATCAAAGTAGCTTTGGCATTCTCAGGTTGAGAACGAAGCCGCCGTGCCAGTTTATTGCCATCCATTTCAGGCAAGCCGATATCAAGTAGGAACACTAGCGGCAGCTCAGCTTTGGCCCGTTCTAACGCCCGACGTGCGCTATGCTCGACTAGTACCTCGTGTCCTGATGCCTCCAGTAGCATGGCCAGCATAACTGCGGCATCGATGTTGTCGTCCACGATCATGATGCGCAGCGCCTTGGTACTTTTCTGCAAAGCTAAGTCGGGGTCTTGTGCTAGCTTTGATCCTTCATCGGCAAGCAGGCGCGGCAGGCAGACGCTAAATGTGCTGCCATTGCCCAATCCTGCGCTCTTGCACGTCACAGTGCCGCCATGCAGCTCCACCAAGCTTTTGACCAACGCCAGTCCCAAGCCCAGCCCACCAGAAGAACGGTCTGAAGTGCGCTCGGCCTGGGCGAACAGATCGAATGCGCGTGCGACCAAGTCAGGGGCCATACCCATGCCGTCGTCACTAATCTCAATGTGTACGTGGGCATCGCGCACCTTGGTTTGGATCAAGAGATGGCCGCCCTCATGGGTGTACTTGGCCGCATTGCTGAGCAGATTCGTAATTACTTGCACCAGCCGCTTTTTGTCGCCCAGGACCAGGGTCGCATCGTCTGTCAGCTGCGTGCCGATGTGGTGCCGTCTTGACTCGATCAAGGGCATGGCCTGCTCGATGGCGTCGGTGATGATGTCGCCGATGTTTAGCGGCGCGGTGTCAAGCTCGACCAAGCCACGCGTGACCCGCGACATATCGAGCAAGTCGTTCACCAAGCCGGTCATATGGTCCACTTGCCGTCCAATGATCTGGCTGGTTTGCCGCACCTGCTCTTCATCCAGCTTCACCGATTGCAGCAGTTCAGCGGCAGCACCGATGGGTGCCAACGGATTGCGCAGTTCATGCGCCAGCATGGCCAGGAAGTCATCCTTGCGTCGGTCGGCATCCGTTAGCTTTTCCTCTGCCACCTTGCGACTAGTGATATCACGGCAAAAGAGAGCAATTCCGTCTTCCATGGACGGATATACTCTAAGTTCCAGGCAGAAGACCGTGCCATCCAAATGTGCATATTGGACCTCCATGGTTTCGGGTAATTGCGTTTGCATCACCCGCCGATAAAGGGTCTCTACCTCGGACCCTACCAGCTCAGACCACATCTCCCAATGGTTGCTGCCGACGACTTGCTGCCCGACCCGATCGCTAAGCCGAAGGCCCTCCGCGTTTATGTACCGTACGGTCCAATCGCGATCGATCATCACAAAACCTTCATTCATCGTATCGAAGATGTACTGGCTGTGATCCCGCTGAGACCGCAGTTCGGTTTGAGCACGGGCGCTTTCCATGGCAGACCAAGTCCGATCAAGCATGTCTTGGGCCAAAGCAATTTCATGTTCGGTCCAGTAATGGGGTCGTGAATCATGCAGGTTCAGAATGGCACGCAGCCGCCCCGCTTTTATTAGCGGGATCGCCACGAAAGAGCACACACCATTGGCGGCATAGGCATCTGCATAGGCGGCGGATCGGTCATCGCTGGTGACATCATCGATGACCAAGGTTTTCCCGGCAAGAATATCTTGACGTACAAAAAGACCAAAATCATCCAAGTGCAAAACCACTCCAGCCATCGACGGTAACTCGCCGTTGGTCCAATCAGCATTCATGCGGACGGTTTTGCCTGAATCATCGGCTTCAGCATAGACCACCCGCGCCACACCAAGGTATGTACCGAGTTGGTGGCTTGCCACGGCAACGACTTCTTCGGGATTTGCCAACGGACGGATGCGGTCAGCGATCTGGACCTGAAACGCCTGTCTGGATTTGGCCGCTTCCAGCTCCTTGATCTCACGCGCAAGCGCAAGCTCAGTCTCCTTCTTGCGAGTGATATCGACTGCAATGCCTGCAAACCGCTCCTTGTCGAAGTACGGCGAGCCGTATATTTTGCCGCGTGCGTTTATCCAGATGTCTTGTCCCGACTTCTGAGGAATACGGTATTCAGCATCGTAGGGCGTTCGGTTCTCGATTGCCCAGGTCACCGCATCCACCACGCGTTGGCGATCCTCGGGATGGATCAAGTTGATTAGCTGCTCCAAGTTCGTGCCACCTTCGGCTGCCATGGCATCGTCCTGAAACAACCTGGCGAACTGCGCATCAAGATAAGTAACGTTGGTTTCCAGCTCCACTGACCAGGTGCCAATGCTGCTCGACGCGTCGAGCAAAATCTGTAGGCGTTGTTCACTCTCGCGGTGCTTGGTAATGGCATTGGCCTTGTCCGTGGTCTCGACGCATACACACTGAATGCCGACAATGTTGCCGTCGCTTCTGCGCAGGGGGCTGTAGAAAAAAGTGACCCAAACTTGCTCAAGTCCACCGCCGCGCAAGATATCGAAGGACATATCTTTGATCAGCAAGGACTCGCCAGCTAACGCCCGCTTCACGTAAGGTTCGATGCTTTCTCGCGCTTCAGCCCAGATTTCGAGGTGTGGCTGCGCCATTGCCTTAGGGTGCTTGGTGCCTAGGAGCCCTATAAAGGCATCATTGTAGACAACCTCAAGTTTTGCTCCCCAAGCGACGAACATTGGAAGCGAACAACTAAATACCTGCTCGACAGCTATCTTGAGCTCAGTCGGCCAGCGTTGCGGCGGACCCAGGTCGGTGACGTTCCAATCCATACGGCGAGTAAGATTTTCCATTTCACTGGTGCCGCATATGAAGGTGGACGGATCGTTGTTTGTCATGAACGGATTTTTAAGAGTAAGAAAATATACGGTAGCTCGTTCCCACTTACCCACCATTCAATTGAATGTCTGCTGTGGCCGAAAGCGAAAGTTGCACGCAGACGATTGTATCTTACAGGTACACCCAAACGGGCCATTTCGGTGAGACGAATATTTTGTCTCAATAGGGTTGTTTTTCCGTTTCCGAGATGCTACCTTTGAAGAGTCTAAAAGCCTAACGAGACAAACCCGACCATGGCACTTTACGGATATGCCCGCGTTTCCAGCAGCGACCAGGATTTCGCGCTGCAAGAGCAGGCGCTGCGCGCGGCCGGCTGTGAAATTATCCGATCCGAGAAGGCGAGCGGCACCAGCCGCGTCGGCCGCACTGAGCTGGAGACGCTACTTAATTTTCTGAGGCGTGGCGATACGCTGGTCGTGACGAGGATTGATCGCCTGGCGCGCAGCATCAAAGACCTTCAAGATATCGTGCACACGTTGAAAGAACGCGGCATTACCTTAAAGGCAACGGAACAGCCCATCGATACTCGTAGCGCGGCGGGAAAGGCTTTCCTGGACATGCTGGGCGTGTTCGCTGAATTCGAAACTAACCTCCGGCGCGAGCGCCAACTCGAAGGCATTGCCGCAGCAAAAACGCGGGGTGCCTACCATGGGCGAAAACCGTCGGTTGACTCCGCCGAGGTCCTGCGCCTACGTGTCGAGGAGAAGCTGGGCGCGACAGAGATTGCACGGCGGCTCGGTGTCGGTCGCGCCTCGGTTTACCGCGCGCTAGCCCGCAATGAGCAACCGACATAAGACAATTCCTGTAGATTCGCTGCTGCAGTTGCGGCAGCGGCTGGACCGTTTGCCGCGAAAGAGTTCAGAGCGTGTCACCCAAATCTCTGCCGTGGCCAGCCTTTACGGCGTCTCCGCGACAACCGTCTATAGAGCACTTCAAGCGTTTCAGAAACCGCACTCTGCGCATCGCGCCGACTATGGCAAGCCGAGGATGTTGCCGCAAGCGGAGTTAGAGCGATATTGCGAGCTGATCGCGGCGCTGAAACTGCGCACCACCAACAAGGCCGGCCGCCACCTTTCCACCGGGCGTGCGATCGAGTTGATGGAAGACCATGGGGTGGAGACAGTGCAGGGCTTGATCAAGGCGCCTAAAGGTCTGCTGCGGCGCCCGACCGTCAATCGTTACCTTTCATTGCTGCGGCTGGACCAGCCCCACTTGTTGCGCGAACCACCGGCCGTGCGCTTCCAGGCAGAGCATAGCAACGACTGCTGGCAATTCGATATGTCGCCGTCCGACCTCAAGCACATCGACAAGCCAGATTGGATTGATCCGTCAAAGGGTGTGCCGACCTTGATGCTGTTCAGCGTGGTGGACGACCGCAGCGGCGTCGGCTACCAGGAGTACCAGTGCGTGTATGGCGAGGATGCGGAGTCCGCGCTGCGCTTCCTGTTGGGGTTTGAGGTGCAGTGGAACGTAAAACCGGGTTAAGGGGGAGCTGAGCCGGAACCCCAGAAAATTCCGCCCATCCTGCCGCAGTTTGAACCCAGCAAGTCCCGACGCTAAGCCATGGCGACCGGAGCCCATCCCCTCGAAAAGGTAAAAGTTTGCCGCGCGCTGAGGGCCGTCTCTGGAACAATGGAACAGCAACTGCTGGTAAGCCCTGTGGTTATATAGAACCCGCTTGTTATACGTTTTTCGCTTATGTGCTATTTCTGGCCGTATCCCGGCTGGCCGGTCTACTCATCGCTCACAGGGTTACGCAACGGCCGCAGTTCGCCTTTTGCCACCGCATCGGGTACGGAGAACGAATACCGCCCCAGCATGTTGATGTGTTCGTGCAGCAACGGCGATAGCCTGGCCACGTCCTCATCCCTCACCTCAAAGCCGTCGGCGCGTAGCTGGTTCAGCGCCGCCTCCATATAGCTGGTGTTCCACAGCACGATCATGTTGAGCACCAGACCGAGCGCGCCGAGCTGGTCTTCCTGGCCCTCCCGGTAATGTTGCCGCAGCTCGCCACGCTTACCGTGAAAGACCGCGCGGGCGACGCTGTGTCGGCCCTCGCCTCGGTTGAGTTGGGTCAGCGTGCCCCGGCGCTTGGCTTCGTCATCGATATATGTCAGCGTGTGCAAGGTCTTGTCGATGCGGCCGAACTCTGCGAGGGCCTGGGCCAGTCTGGTCGGGCGCTCGCCCACCTGGAGCGTGCGCATGATGCCCGCTGCCGGCACCCGGCCAAGCTTGAGCGAGCCGGCCAGGCGCAGCATGTCGTCCCAATGTGGCTCGATTTTCTGCAGGTTGATATTGTGTCCGGATATAGAATTGAGCATGCCGTAGTCGGCCTTCGAGTCGATCCGCCAAAAGCGCGTACCGCCGACATCGGCCAGGCGCGGGCTGAATCGGTAGCCAAGCAGGCGGAACAGCCCGAAAACCACGTCGCTGTACGCGCCTGTGTCCGTCATGATCTGGGTCGGCTGAAGGTCCGTCTGCTGTTCCAGGACTACGGCCAGCAGGACCAAGCTGTCGCGCAGCGTGCCCGGCACCGTGATGCCATTCAGTCCGGAAAACTGGTCCGATATTAGGTTGTACCAGGTAACGCCGCGCCCGACGCCGAAGTATTTCGGGTTCGGCCCGGAATGCACTGACCGCACCGGCACCACGAACCGCATGCCGTCGGCCGACGCGACCTCGCCACCGCCCCACACGCTGGCCAGCGCCGAACGGCCCTGCGCGGCGACCAGCATGGTGTTCGCCGCCGTGATGGTGTCGTCGCGCAGGTAGTTCTGGTCCACCCAGGACAACCTGTCCCGCTTGAGCGCCGGCATGTCGCCGCGAATCAGCGGCTCCGGTCCCGTGTTGCAGGCCTCAGCCATCAGGACCGCGCAGATGCTTACATGCAGATCGGAAGCGCGCGCGGTGCGCTCCGATATATGGGTGAAGGCGTCCGTAAAACGAGTGCGTGCGGCAATTTCCAGAATCAGTTCCGGCAGATCGACGCGCGGCAGCATGCCCATGACCTTGGCGCGCAGCGCGATCAAAGACGCCGGTTCGTCCATTTTGTCCAACGGGCTGAGCACCAGTTCTTGTTTGTCGCCCACCTTCTCAAATCGCACGGCCTGGTTGTCGGGCAACCTGGCGGCGACCGCCTGGTAGGTGCGGTCCAGTTCATCGGCCAGCGCGGTCAAGGTCGGCCCCGGTACCGCTGACAGGCCCAGTGTGCGGCAAATGATCGGGCGCGTGGATTCCCATTCGGCGTTATCTAGCAGGCCGGCGCGCGGATCGGCGTAACGCCAGCTTGGGGCCACGAACACGTCGCGCCGGCGCAGCGCGATACGCAATTCGGACAAAACGCAGAAAGTGTAAGCGTGGAAGTCGATGGCGCCATCCTCGTGCAGCACATGGCGTTGCCACGGCTTGGTGATGATCTCGCGCGGCGCGTCATTGCCGGGCCTCTTCACCGTCATGTTGGCGTGAAGCCAGGCGAATGCGGCGATGAAAGGCTCGCCAGCAGCATTCGCGCCAAACTGAATGTGTTCGGCCAGCGCGGGCAAGAAGCGCCGCACGGTCTTGTATTTGGCATCCAGCTCCTGGTAGTACACGTTGTCGGTCGGCCGAATAAGCTTGTTGACGCCGGCAAGGGCCAACGCGAGCGCGTCCGGAGAAATTCGCGCGAACAAATGCTTGCGCAGCTCCGCATCCGGCACGGCATCGTCCAGCAGCAATTGGCAGGCGCTGACGAGGATGGCCGCCGCTTCGTCAAGGTCCTTGAGCGATCGGAGGCGCGATTTTCTGTCGGCCTTCACGGCGTCACCGAAAAGCTCTCGCAGGATGACTTCGAGCACTTCCAGAGCGTCGTCCTGTGCCGATGCTTCGAGGCAGTGCACGAACGCGACCAGCGTGGCCAGGCGGCGCAGTACCGGCAGGCGCAGGATCGCGCTGGCTTTGGCGGCACCGGCAAACCGGGCCAGCGCCGCGACCCGCGTGGCCGGGATGCGCGTGGCGGCTGGCAATCGGATGCCAAGCTCACGGACGGCTTGCAGTCGCATCAGCGCCAGGCTCATCGACCGGCTGCTGGCCACCACCGGTCCGGTGCGCAGGCGGTCAAGCGGCGAATTCCGCGTGCCGCCAGAAGAGATCAGGAGGCCTTCAAGGCGCGTTTGCTGGTCCAGACTGATCCCATTGCCGAGCGAGCGCCATAAGCGCTCCTCGACACGGCTACGCAGGCGGGCAACGTATCGTTCGAGGGTCGTGCAGCCTGGCAGCAGCACCTTATGAGTCACGAGCCACGTTGTGGCGCGCTCGAACAGCACGCTAGCCCGATCAGTGCCGGTCCAGCAAAGGGCGTACAGCCATCGGGTCAGGCGGAAAGCGATCAGGGTTTGCGTGAATTCGACGTAGCCATAGGTAGCGCGAATTTCCGTTGCGTGCTGCCAGCGCTGCTCGCCTGTGCTGTAGGGGTTTGCCTTGTCCAGCGCCTCGATGCGCAGCTGCTTGGCCAGCGTCCGCAGCACAGGCTGGGGCACGGCCAGCGGGTCTTCCAGAAACGTGCCCAGGTAACGCACCGTCCCGAGCTGGACGGCGAAGCCCAGCCGATTGTGCGCGCCGCGCTTTTGCGCGATCAGCGCATGGTCGGTGTCGTCCAGGTGAAAATACCGCGCAAGGTCGTGGGGCGACGGCGGACCGGTATAGCGACCGTAGTTTTCGCGCTGGTTGTTTGAGAGAAAGCTGACGGGCATGCGGTCTCCTGCTGAGCTGGAACCGGACATTATGCTTGTGTTTGGGGCATAGACGGGCGATTCCGATGCTCCGCCCTTCCATTGATGCTGCGCAGGAGCGTCAAGCGGAAAATGCGTCGCGACAAGAGAACGTTAGCCCGAACGCGACCGTTTGCGGCGGACCTATGGGTGTCTCGAAATTCGGAAAATAAAGCACGTTAAGAAATTCCTTGGGCAAACTGCCATCTATTGGCTTGAAGCATTTGACAAGCGTTTAGGTTTCGGGCGCACCAGTAAGCAACTGCTCAAGCACTTCGATGCGGTGCCGACGCGGCGTCGTGATGGCGTAGAAGCGTTCCAGCAGGGCTGTTGACTGGCCCACGACGACGAGGATTCCGGCACGCAGCTCATCCTGAACCACCACTTCGGGCAACAATGTCAGCCAGCCACTATCGCGCGCAATCAGGCGAAGCATGGCCATGTCATCCACCTCGGCTCGTAGTCTGGGGCTAACACCTGCCGTTGCACATAGTGCGTCGAATTGGGCTCGCAAGGCATGCCGGGGGCCTGGCAACGCAATGTCCAAGCCATTGAGGTCTTCCGGAATGCGCAGACCTTGCGATGCCCAATTGCTCGCAGGACCTACCAGCGAAATCAACTGGCTGCCCAAAAACCGGCAGTGCAATGGGCGATCAGGATCAGTCGGAACGGTCTCATTGGCTAGTACCACATCTAACTGGTGCTCTACCAGCCGCGCCAGCAGGCCCTCCAACAGCCCAGACTCCAGTGTCAACACAACGGCTGGGTTTGTAAGCACAGGTCGAATCCAGTTTTCCTGATAGTTGCGCGACAGAGTGGCCACGCTACCCACACGAAGACGGGCAATCCCTGCTGAGCGGCCTTCCAAGCGTCCCAGCATTTCCTCGCCGAGACCGAAGATGTTGTCGGCATACGCCTGCACAAGTTGACCCGCGTCGGTCAGTATTAGTCGGCGGCCTTCGCGGATAAACAAGTCCTCGCCTATCCGAGCCTCCAACTGGCGAATCTGAGCCGAAACCGCTGATTGCGAGGTGTGTAGCTCCTCAGCAGCCCTGGTCAGGTGTCCGAGCTTGGCAACCCGCCAGAAATAGAATAGGTGATGGAAATTGAGTTGATTAAGTTTCATCGTTCTATTTTACATATGAAATTGTTCTTTTTAATCTATTTTACAGAAGTTTATTTCACGAGCATCATCCTCGCAACCCAATAAAAAAGGTTTCTGCGATGGATATTTCTCAGGTTTTGTATTTAACTTGTGCTTTGGCACCGGTCGTTTTGATGGCTGCGTTGGCGGGGCTGACGCGACTTCACTGGATCTCGACGCCGGGACTGTGGCGCCTATTTCAGGCGGTTTCGATTTGCGCGCTCGCCTTTATAAGTTTGTCGCTTTTGGTGGGTGCAAATGGCGCAGCTTGGCCAAGCGCTGTGATGGCAACATCTTTGAGCCTGATCCTAGCTTTGCTGGTACAGCTGCTTGGCACGGTAATTGGCGCGTTTTCTGCCCGCTATTTGGAGGGGGAAGTCGGCCAGCGCCGCTATGTA